>BDTA01000091.1 GCA_002897935.1 bacterium BMS3Abin08 | reverse complement strand
CTCGAAGACGAGATTGACGGGAGCAGGCACAAGATAGGCTTTGTGGGCGACGGCATTAACGACGCCCCGGTGCTTACGGCATCGGATATCGGGATCGCAATGGGCGGGCTCGGCTCCGACGCCGCCATAGAGGCCGCCGACGTGGTACTCATGAAGGACAGGCTCTCCGGACTGCTTGACGCAATGCATATCTCAAGAAGGACCAGCAGGATTGTATTCGGTAATATAACCATGGCCCTCGGGATAAAAGGTTTTTTCATAATATTCGGTGCTCTCGGTATGGCAACCATGTGGGAGGCGGTATTTGCTGACGTGGGTGTTGCCATCTTAGCCGTACTGAACTCCACAAGGGTGCTCAAGGGATAACCGCTTATTACCGCTAAAAACAGCACGCAGAAGATTCCGGCTTAAGGACTGCCGGAATGACGGATAGCAAAATTGAGTTTATACACGGACTTATATATTCCCGCATTTTCGTCTCTTCATAATATCTTCAAACTTTATATGTATCATTATAGATTATAATGATCGTCAGAACATACAAATATACATGCCTGGCAGTTAGTATCTGTATCTATCTCTTAATGGTTCTGTCTCCCGTAATTGCATCCGGTGAAGAGAATAAACTCAATATCCTTTATACCGGCAGTGTGTCAGGTGAACTCGAACCCTGCGGTTGCACCAGGAAGTCGGAGTCAGGCGGTGTGGCCAGGAGGGCCGGATATATTGACGGACATGCAAATGAACTCTCTCCTTTTGTCCTTATAGATGCCGGTAATTTTACTGATAAAGATACCCCTCAGGGGAGGCTCAAGGCTGAAGCCATGCTGAAGGCATTCAGCTTAATGCAATATGATGCGGTTGCTTTTATGAACAACGAAAAGGATTTTTCACCGGGGTTCCTTGACCCTCTTGTTAAAAAGCTGTCTGTCCCTGTTGTTGCAAAGGGCCCCTTGTTCAGGAAATCGTTGTCAATAAGGGAAAAAGGCATTGATATAAACATAACCGCAGATGAGAGGGATTACCAGGAGGGCAGGCTGAACATCCTTCTCACCGACCGGTCCCTGTCCGGTTTAGTTTCTCTTAAGGGTTGGGATGTGATAATCCTGTCCTCAGGGGAAATACTGGATAAACCCGTGAAGATAAACGGCTCCGTTGTCGTATCAGGCTATCCGGAGGGCAAAAAGCTGGGAATACTGACTCTTCAAATTAACAATAAAGGTAAGGTTTCGGGTTTCGAACACCGATGGCAAACACTGGATAAGGACATCATGGAAGACAAGGATGTCAGGAAGGTTTTAAAGGAGTATGACATGATGGTTGCCAGGCTTTCAGATAACAAAAAACCGCCTGCCGGTAAGACCTCCTATGCCGGTGTTACCGAGTGTGGCAAATGCCATCAGCCCTTTGTGAAGACCTGGCAGCGAACAAGGCATGCCAATGCGTTCCTGTCGCTGAAACGGAGGGGCAAGTCGTCTGACCCGGAATGCCTTAAATGTCATACGGTCGGCTTCGGGGAGAAAGGGGGTTTTTACAGTATTGCAACAACACCGGGGCTGGCTAATGTCCAGTGCGAGGTATGCCACGGTCAGGGCAGGGATCACGTGTCCGACTATTCCACCCCCTTGCAGCCTGTGACAGAAAAAACCTGTAAAAAATGCCACACAAAGAGCAACAGTCCCGATTTCAATTATCCAGTTTATCTGGAAAAGATCAGACATGAATAGGAGGAAAAGATGAAATTCAAAAGAGTGGTTGTCATGCTGTTTCTGTTTGTTTTTGCTGCATCACCTCTCCTGGCGGAACAGGGCCCTTCCATAAAGGGTGTTTACACACAGGTGCCGGGTCTTCAGTACAACTACAACGGTAAAACTGTCGGTATAGTCCAGTTTCTCAGTTTTTACTGCGGCAACTGTTATGCCTTTGAAAACTCGATCCCCGTTATAAAAGGAAACTTTCCCAAAAAGACCAAATGGAAATCCATGTTTATTTACTGGGGAAAGGGCTCTTCCAAACCCTCGGAAGCATATCTTCTGGCAGAAGATGCGGGAAAGGCTGAACAGATGAGGAAGGCTATCTTTAACGCCAATTTTGTTCAGAGAAGGGATATCGGCAATATAGAGGTACTGAAGGATCTGGCAAAAAAAATCGGCCTGGGCAGTGATTTCAACAGCAAGTTGAGATCAGGAGCAAAGGCTGCAGAGGTACGGAAGGCATTGCAACTGGCCAGGGCATTCGGGGTGGAAGAGACCCCGACATTAATCATTGCCGGAAATATTATGACGACTCCACATCCTTTCAATCACAATGCCGATGCTTTCAGGAAGAATGTTATAACCATCATAAGCAGCATTGTGAAAAAATAGGCGTTTCTTCTTTTATCCATTGTTGAATATCCTGATATTCACTTCAAGTTATAATTGAGATAAGACAAGGGGAGCATCGGTCAAGCTCTTTGACCAAAAGTCGGGGCCTTCGGCACGGTGCATTGCAATTTATCACCGGGAACCGGGTCGGCACGGTACATAAAACCCTAAAAGGAGGAACCATGAAGAAGACCCTGATGATATCTGTAACAGCCCTTCTAACTAACGCTGCTGCTGCCTTTGCCAACGGGTTTGGTGGAGGATACGGCATGGGACGCTGGATGGGACCCGGCATGATGGGCTGGGGCTATGGCATGGGATGGTTCTGGACGATCATAATGGCGGTTTTCTGGGTAGCCGTGATCGCAGGAATTATCCTTTTAATCAGATGGCTTGTTCTCTCAACCAGAACAACTCACACCTCAGGAATAGATGAGTCCCCCATGGATATACTGAAGAAAAGATACGCAAGAGGTGAGATAGACAGGGAGGAGTTTGAAGAGAAGAAAAAGGCCCTCTCTTAATCAGAGCCTGTGTATAAAGTCAGTTTCTCCAAGGGTGACAATTAAAGCTTCCGCAACATAAACTAATAAGAGTCTGTTTATAAATTACAGTTATTTGTCATTCCCGCAATCCCGAACGCTTTCGGGAGTCGGGAATCCTTCTTAAAAAACGATTCCGGACAAGCCGGAATGACGGAAAAACAACCGCTTTGCGCTTTGAACGATTCCGGACAAGCCGGAATGACATTGTGCGTTGTGGTTAATGTTAACCCGGATCCAGCGATAAGAAGAGACAGGTAGAGAGGAAGGAGGAGAATGAGAGTATCTGAAGGGATTTGAATTTTGTATAAGATTCACCGGGAGGGTGAATCGCAAAATTCCCCCGGAGACGGGCCGGATGCCCGTCGGGAATGACTGAAGATACCGTCATTCTCCTCCTTGACATCGGTTACCGCTGGATTTGGGGTTAATGTGAATTTTAAGCCCCTCTTCAACTAAAACACGAAAGCGACTTTTTAATTGTCGGCACATACCCTATTTTTCAGCAGTATGGACTTCCGATTTGCTGGCAACCACCTTTCCAGTGGTGGTGTCAACGATATAGTAACCACTGTGATGGGTATATACACTTGCCCTGGCAGACCAAGCCGAGATCTGGTATCTCCCGATCTCTGAACCCTGTTCTGCACTTGCCGGTGTGGAGGACAGCATTCCACTCACCAGATTTGCAGCAAGCAGTACTGCACCGATTATCAGAAGCACCTTCGTCAAAATGTCAGCCTTCATTTCCTGCCTCCTTTTTATCAACTTACTACATTGTATGACCTTCCAGATAATTCCCGGCAAACCTAACAAAATCCGCTGAAACCGGGAAGAGATAATCGATGTCCCGGTCCTCGGGCTCCTTCATCATGGCACAATCGCACTCGTGGGTGAAGTTGTATGCAAACCGCATGGCATCAAGATACTCCCTTTTAAAAATGCCGTTGTTAACAAATTCCCTCTCGAACCTCTCGATCAGGTCGGCGTGTGTAAGATTGCCGATCTCCTTAATTCCGAGGAGTGCAAAGAGACTGTAAATCATGGCATGGTAGAGCTTCGTCAGTGTGGCAAGATTGCTGATCTTCTCATGCCTCAACAGTTCTGCCTCCTTCAGGTTCTCCCCGGCCTCTCGCAGTCTCCTGTCTACGTTATCATCCATATTCTCCATTTTACCTCCGTGATCCTCATTGTTTTTCCCCGACCTTAAGGAACCTCGCATTTATTGCCACAATCACCGTACTCAGGGACATCAATACAGCTCCCATGGCGGGTGAAAGGAGTATGCCGTATTTATAGAGCACACCGGCGGCAAGGGGAATGGCAAATGCGTTATACCCGGTCGCCCATGCGAGGTTCTGGATCATCTTTTTGTATGTTGCCCGTGCAAGTCCGATAATGGCAACCGCATCAAGGGGGTTGCTCTTTACAAGAACGATATCCGCCGTCTCCACTGCCACGTCGGTTCCAGCACCGATGGCTATCCCCACATCAGCCTGTGCAAGTGCGGGTGCGTCATTGACACCGTCCCCTGTCATGGCGACAACAAGACCCCGTGACTGGACTTCCTTTACCTTCAGGGTTTTTTCATGGGGCAGCACCTCTGCAAAATAGTCATCAAGGCCCAGTTCCTCCGATACCCATTTTGCAACCATACGGTTGTCTCCCGTAAGCATCATACACTTAATGCCCATCCCCTTAAGCCGGGAAACCGCCTCCTTTGACTCCTTCCTGATAATGTCGGCCAGCGCCACCGCACCCTTTACCTCTCCATCGATCATCACAAAGACCACGGTTTTCCCCTCTGAAGAGAGTCTGTCGATCCTGTTATCATCTATTGCAAGACCGTTCCCGCGCAGATAGCCGGGGCTGACGACCTTCACATCCATGCCCTTCACCCGTCCCTCGGCCCCTTTTCCCGGGATCGCTCTGAAGCCCTCCACGGGGTAGGTTTGCCCGGCGGACGAGACAATACCCTGTGCGATCGGGTGCTCGGAGTGTGCCTCAACAGAGGCGGCAATCTTCAGTAGTTCCTCTTCATCCACATCCTTTTTGAAAACGATTGTATCCGTTATGCCGAACCTGCCCTCTGTGAGGGTGCCTGTCTTGTCAAATATTATTGCCTGGATATTCCTTGCCTTCTCAAAGGCGGCACGGTTTCTTATGAGCAGGCCATTGCGTGCAGACAGGGCCGTTGATACGGCAACCACCAGCGGCACTGCCAGGCCCAAGGCATGCGGACAGGTAATGACCATAACGGTAACGGTCCTTTCAAGGGCAAAGGCAAAATCCTTATGCATTACGGCAAGCCAGACAAACAAAGTGACAGCGCCTCCGCCAAGGGCTATGCCCGTAAGCCACACTGCTGCACGGTTTGCAATGTCCTGCGTCCTGGACTTGCTCTGCTGTGCCTCCCTCACGAGGTCGATCACCTGTGAGAGGAAAGAGTCCTTCCCCGTCTTCATGATCTCAACCACAATCGAACCATCCCCGTTTATCGCACCGCCGATGACCTTGTCCCCTGCCTTCTTGGCGACAGGCATCGACTCGCCTGTCAGCATCGCCTCATTCACGGAGGTCTCACCATCGGAGACCTCGCCGTCGGCAGGCACCTTCTCCCCCGGTTTGACAAGCACCCTGTCACCGGCCTTCAGCCTCTCCAGGGGAACATCTTCGGTGCCACCGTCCGGCATCAGGAGGTGGGCCTCGGAGGGCATCAGTTTCGCAAGTTCCTCAAGTGCACGGGAGGCCCCCATCACGGACTTCATCTCTATCCAGTGGCCAAGGAGCATGATGTCCACAAGGGTTGCAAGTTCCCAGAAAAATATCTTCCCCTTAAGGCCGAAGACCACGATACTGCTGTAAACATAGGCGGTGGAGATTGCAACGGCTATGAGTGTCATCATCCCCGGCTTGAGCTGCTTCAGTTCATCATAAATCCCCTTCAGGAAGGGATAGCCGCCATAGAAGAACACAAAAGATGAAACCAGAAAGAGGATATAGGTATCTCCTGAAAAACGTATGGCCTCACCAATGCCAAGGAACTGCTGGATCATGGGTGAGAGGATAAGGATCGGAACAGTGGCTGCAAGGGATATCCAGAACCTCCGCCTGAAGTCAGCCACCATGCGGGCATGATGCCCGGAATGGTCCTGCCCCTTATGGGCGCCGCCTCCTTCATGCCCCTCGTGTTTCATCCCTTCATGCCCCTCGTGCATACCTTGCATATCGTGGCCCTCGTGCGTCGTTTCTTGGCCGTTATTTTCATGAGCGCGGTGTCCCGGCTCTTGGCCCAGGTTTCCTGATTGTCCGTTCTGTTCCATGGAGTTCTCCTTTCCGACGGATTATTAAACAGGATTTTAAAGCTCTATAAATTATCTCCCCTGCAAATCTTTTCATATTATCTTCACAATCTAATTCTAAAATTAATGTGTAGCTACAGTAAACGTTTTTTTGCCACGACCGTAATTAGAGTCTGTGTATAAACTGCCGTTTTTTGTTTCTGTCATGTCCCGAACGCTTTCGGGATATCCAGAACTTATTGAAAACACTGGATTCCGGCTTAAGGACTGCCGGAATGACAGATAGAAGAATTGAGTTTATACACAGACACTAATTAGAGTCTGTGTATAAATTGCAGTCCTTTGTCATTCCCGCAATCCCGAACGCTTTCGGGAGTCCGGAATCCTTCTTAAAGAACGATTCCGGACAAGCCGGAATGACAGAAAAAGGACCGCTATGCCCTATGCGCTCTGAACGATTCCCCGAACGCTTTCGGGGGATGACGGAAAAACGGCAACTGTTAGACTTTATACACAGACATTAATTATAATCTAAAGAGGACTGAAGAACCTCTCCAAAGGAGAACGATCATGAATGAAATCGGTGTAGTCAAAAGTATCGATGGTCATATGGCAAAGGTCATCGTCTATAAAAAGAGTGCCTGCGACCACTGCACGGAAAACGACTGTGACATTAAAGGAAACGGCTTTGAAACAGAGGCAATAAATATGGCACATGCAAACATTGGTGAAACCGTTAAAGTGGTCATGAAGGCCCAAACCTATATAAAGGGTGCATTGGTCCTGTACATCCTGCCGGTTTTTGCATTGATGGCAGGTGCGCTCCTTGGTAAGGTCTACCTGCCGGTGTATTTCAGCGGTCTTAATTCTGAACTGCTTTCTGTCCTTGGAGGATTCATTTCGTTATTCCTTTCACTTGTTGCCGTCAAGATACTGTCTGCACGGATGGAGAGAAAAACCGAGTATAAATCAGTCATTGAAGAGATACTCGATAAAAACAAGCCACAATAAAGACATCATTTCAGACCGCTGTCCGGAAGGGAAATCTCCGCATGTATCCTCTCATTCACTTTCCGTTTATCCACATCTACAACTGCAAACACATCCTCTAACATTATTATAGAGTCTGTGTATAAATTACCATTTTTTATTCTTGTCATGCCCGAAGTCTGTAATCGGGCATCCGGAACTTATTGAAAAGACCGGATTCCGGCTTAAGGACTGCCGGAATGACAGATAGAGAGACTGACTTTATACACGGACTCTATTATAGTGTATAGTGTAAGATTTTGAAAAAACTATGAATTTCGATCAAAATGGAGACGGGCCTCTTTTTTATGCTTTTTTCACCCTCCAATCTGCTTGTATGGCAACTTAATTATTATTTCCGTTCCTATGCCCCTTTGACTGTTTATATGAATCCCGCCACGATGTTCTTCAATAATCTTCTTTGCGATGGCCATTCCAAGACCTGTTCCAGAAGTCCTCCCGGTATAGAAGGGGATAAAAACATTTTCGAGGGTTTCTCTGTCCATACCTTCGCCATGATCCTTAACTACGACGGATAACCAGTCTCCCTCAGACATTGCTTGTACAACAACGATTTCACCCTTATCGGATGCATCAACAGCATTACTTATCAGATTTACCAGTGCCCTTTCCATATTCAACCCGTCAACTGCAATGTTTAGAGAGACGTCGGGAAGATTGAGAGATAGTACCACCCCCTTCTCCTCAGCCTTTGCCTTACAAGAATCGCATGCCAGACTTATAGTGTTTCTCATGTCTTCTACCTTTAATGTCAGCCGGATAGGCTTGGCAAAATCCAGCACATCATGAACTATCATCTGCATCTTCTGGGCTGAATCCAATATCATCTGCACAGCCTTATTGATATCCCCCTTACCCTCCTGAATACGTCTCGCAAAACCGGAAATTGTTATAAGGGGATTTTTCAGATCATGAACAATAGTCGTTGCGACTTGACCAAGACCGGCAAGATACCGCTGTTTTTCCGATTGTTTCCGGCGTTCTCTTTCGCGGTCCACAAGGAAACCGGCAATAAATGCAAAAGAACCTGAAAACAAGGCGTGTAATATTTTGTTTGCCAAAAACGGAAAAGCACTTGACCAGTTTATGTAAATGTAAGGAAGATACAGAACAGAAGCAAATATAAAGGTCAAAACAGCACCTTTAAGCCCGAACACAAGGGCGCCTAACAGAATTGGGATATAGTAAAGTTCGGCGAAAATATTATGCAATTCATAAACCCCCGGAAGGGTCGAGTAATGGAGGTAAGAAATCAATAACGTAGAAGCAACAATAAGAATTGAGTAGTATTTCTTTTGGACAAACATTTTTAACTCCAGGGGCCGGATGCCCCGAACGCTTTTGGGGCATGACAAAAACTGTTTTATTCGGGTGAAATATATAGAGTCTGTGTATAAATTACCATTTTTTATTCTTGTCATGCCCGAAGTCTGTAATCGGGCATCCGGAACTTATTGAAAAGACCGGATTCCGGCTTAAGGACTGCCGGAATGACAGATAGAGAGACCGACTTTATACACGGACACTATATAACGACGGTACTTGCCACAAGCAGACGGCAAAGGAGATCTTCAAATTCAACCTGAAGCAGCGTTTTTCCTTAGATTCAGTATATACTGCCTTGCCGCCATGGCTGCCTTTGCACCCTCCCCGGAGGCAATGATGATCCTTTTTCCAAAGGCGTTCGTTACATCACCTGCTGCAAAGATGCCCGGATGTGAGGTGGAACAGTCATATTTGATTATGACTTCACCCCTTCCGTTGAGTTCCACAAGGTGGGATACCGGTGATGAGTTAGGCTGAAGCCCGATAGCAATAAATACACCCCCGGCTGAAATTTCAGAAACATCCTGTGATGCCATTTTTCTGACCACAATACCTCCAAGGGTCTTTGCACCTCTGAACTCCTGAGTCTTGTATCCCTCGTACAGGTTGAGGTTGCCGAACTTTTTAATACGTTCAATGATTACAGGGTCAGCCGTTAGTCCTGAATCAGAAATAAGATAGATGTTTCTTGCAACGGTTTGAAGGTTTTCTACTATCTGCAGGGCCGAGTTGCCGCCGCCTATCACCGCTACATCCTCACCCTGAACAAAGGAATAGTCCTGGATATTTCCATAAAACACACCCCTTCTCTGGAACTCCTCCTCACCCGGCACCTTCAGTTTGCGTCTCGTCATGCCCGTGGCAATTATGAGTGTTTTAGCAAAATACCTCTGCAGTTCTGATGTGGTAATACTGAAACCACCTTCCACTGCCTCTATCTTTTCAACCTCACTCATGAGATGATCGATGTAATGGGAATGCAGAAGTTGATCCTGAAATCTCTCAATCAGCTCGGGACCCGTGATAAAGTCATATCCCATGTAGTTTTCTATCTTTGTGCTGTCAATAGCCTGGCCGCCGAGGTCTCTTGTGATAAGAAAGGCATCCATCTTAAGAGTTGCGGCATAAACCGCAGCGGTAAGTCCTGCAGGGCCACCGCCGATTATTATCAAGTC
The DNA here is from genome assembly GCA_002897935.1 of bacterium BMS3Abin08. Lineage (NCBI taxonomy): Bacteria > bacterium BMS3Abin08. The sequence goes on along the minus strand of BDTA01000091.1, from coordinate 13,177 downwards.
GTATGTTGTATGAGGGAGTTTGCAGGCCCTATCCGTCAGGAACTTATCCCTGCACCCCTCGGAACAAAAATAGAAGGTCTTGCCGTCAAACTCAGCGGTAAGGGCCTCCGTCTCTTGCACTTCCATGTTGCATATTGGGTCTTTCTTCAATGCCTTCTCCTTCTTAAACCACAGTAATCCGGTTATGGAAACCATGCCGGTGAAAAGAGTTCCATCGTATTCCCATCACCCCGAATCCATTGCAGAATCCTGTTTTTTCAATACAGCACAACTGTCCCTGAATCCGGAAACAATACCCGAAGACTTCGGGTCAAATGGTTCAGAGCCTGCCTTGAATTTATTTCAGGGATGACATTATCCCGGCAGGCTGATTGAGGACGCTAAATCCTGATCAATAGGGCTCTTTATACCGTTGAAGCCTCTCTCTGAGCTTCTTTAGCTTCTGCTGCATCTCTATCATTGCATCATGATTAGCCGTTCCTTGCCCCATGAAACGGGACATATCCAACATATGAGTTGAAAGCTCTCTCATCATCCCCGACATCTCCTTCATATGTTCAGCATCCAAATCTTTACTCATAGAGTCCGACATCCTCTGCATTATTTCGCTCATCTGGTGCATCATCTTCATCATGCTTCCGGACATCTCCTGCCCCTGCATCATCTGACCACCCTGTCCCATCCGATCCTGCTGGCCTTGCATTGTACCCTGACCACCCATCATACCCCCGCTGCCCATCTGGGCAAAGCCGTAAGATACGGTCAGACCTAAAATCACCGATGTTATGAGAAAAATGCGTTTCATTGAAATCCTCCTCTCTACCCCCCTTTTTCAAACACTGCAATAAGGTTGGGATACCTGGTTCTATCTGCCGCAAAGCGGCCTTGAGCTTACCATTTTCCAGCACGCCCCGAGGGATGATACTTCCACCTCTTCTCATAGTATAGATTCTACCACATTTTAAAATACTTTACGAGGATGCCGGCTGAATGCCCAGGTCTTTGGTCGGGGAGCTTCACTTTTTATGCATTCCCTCCTGCATATGCATGTTCATCATTTCGGACATTGTATCCGTTGACGGTCTGTGGAATATCAGAAGAAGGGATAGAACCATCACGAGTGAGATAACAACAAAGCCTCCGACTATAAACCACTTCCTGAATACTGAATCCGAAAGTTGGACCGAAAGGCTGGAAAGTGAGATCTTTTTTCTCTCTCTTCCGCTGTTTTCTTCATATGCCGCAAGAAGAAAAATGAGGTCCGACAGCCTGTTCAGGTATTTCAGCAGGTCGGGATTTTCAAGCAGGCCCTCACTCTGCATCCTTACGGCTATTCTTTCCGCCTTTCTCACTCCTGTCCTTGCAACATCCATCTGCGATGCACTGATCTCCCCCCCAAAGGCCACAAACCCGGGCGGTAATGAAAGGACCTCTTCGAGTTCATTGACAAGCCGCTCAAGCCACCTCACACTCAAATCCGATATCTGCTTTTTCTGTTTTCGGCCCTTGCCGTCTGCAAACGACAACTGCGCACCGATTACAAAGAGGTCTTTCTGGACATGAAGGATAATCCGCTGAATCTTCTTGTCCTCTGCTGATGCCCTCGCCAGGCCCAGAAGTGAATTTGCCTCATCTATGGCGCCTACCGCCTCAGTAATCAGATGGTGCTTTGGAATCCGTTCTCCACCAAGGGTGCTGGTGTATCCACCATCCCCTTTTTTTGTGCTAATTTTCATAGTAACCCCGTGTAAGAGGAGGCCGGCAATACTTGGCCGGCACCCTCCTACAGCCCTCTAAAACTACCATCCGCAACCACGTTCACCATACCGGCCCAAGCCGGTCTTTGGCGCCTTTTCGTATATCTTGTTGTTTAAATCGAGGATCTCCTTTCGGAGTTTTGTGATTGTCTCGGGCTTTGTTTGAGGATTCCTCAGCGCCTCAAAGTAATCAAACCTCTTCCCGTTCAGTTGTTTCCTGAGGTCCTTCGTCTCATCAAAAAACTTCTGATATACCTTTGAATAGCCACGGCCTGTTGCATAGCCACCCATCATGCCGGGTCCCATGCCACGGCCCATCATCATATTGTGCATCATGCCCATCATACCGGGTCCCATGCCGTAGCCCATCATACCGGGTCCCATGCCGTAGCCCATCATGCCCGGTCCCATCTGATAGGGTTCCTGCTGTTTAGCGGTTGCAGGCTTCTCCACCCCGGTCATCATACCCTTACTACCCATCTGGGCATAACCCGCAGTGGTCAGACCAAAAATCAACAGTGTAAGCAGCAACATTCGTTTCATTTTAAAACCTCCTGAGATTTATCATGTCCGCATACTTGAAACACTTAACATGAACTGTGGCACTTACAGGTTGTCGACGTTTTCTTGATAACCTTTCTTATCTTCATCTCTACCTCACCTCCTTTCATATCATAGTGAAGCTCCCCGACCAAAGACCGGGGCTTTCCAATTAAGGAATGTGTTTCATGCTTATACAAGCATGCAAATTTAAGGATAATGAACTATTGAACTCAGACCGTCTAACTTCTTTTCAGAACATCGATCCCATCTTCAAACTCCTCTTTCGTAATCTCTCCGCCGGCATACCTTTTTCTTAAGAGATCCTCAGGTTTCTCTTTATCCGGTCTCGTTGAATCCTTACCGGATAACATCTTTATGACATATACCGCACCGGCAATAATCGCTGCCCAAAAGAGGATCATAAAGATAAACCCAAACCCGCCGAATCCCATCATACCTCCAAATCCACCCATAATGTATATCACCTCCTTAATCTTGATACTAACACACAACGGTTCAGACATCAACAAAACATCTTGAAATGCATATGGTACTTGATTACAGGTTAACACTAAAATGCGAAGGGAATTTGAAGGAATTGTGAAAAAAATGTGAAGAGGGGGTATCTCAGTTGAAATTATTTTTTCGATTATAACCGGAGCCTTTATAATCAGGTAGGGCGTGCGGCCCGCATTTTTGAAAATTCACATTTTATTCATTTTTTTTTGATATAGTGTTGTAATGAAAAGACTTACAAGAATCATTTTGACAGCATCTCTGTTTTTAATACTGGGGTCCGGAGCCTATGCCGGGCGTGACGGAAAACCTATAACTCCCTATGGTGATTACTGTTCCCGATTTAACCATTACGGAATGCACAGGGAAAGACTTGATCAGGATCAGATAAGAAAGGCCCTTTATCACTACTATAAAAGCAAAGGATTAAATATTATGCTTATAAATACCCAGGGCAGGTTCATAAAGGCTCACATCATGAATGGTAAAAGGGTGGTTGACACCATTATATTTGATCGCTATACAGGCCGGATAAGGTCAATATATTAATACCGGGAGGAGATGATGTCGGATTTAACCAAAAGGATAATCCTGGGCATCGTGATTGTTGTAACGGCAGTTCTTATTGTCCTCGCTGTAAACAGAAAAGATAGCGACACGAGAAAAACCTCTGAACAGAACTCGCCACCGGTTCCGACAAAACTCGTTATGCTTGATGCAAGGGAGAGAGGACTCAAGGATCTTGTAGCAAAGGACCCACAAAACAGGGACCTCCTTTTTCAGCTCGGCACCCTCTATTTCGAGAGTGACCGGTTTGACAGGGCCGTCGAAGTCTACAGGCGAATCCTCATGATTAACGACGGAGACATCGACACATTAAACGATCTTGGGCTGGCATTGCATTACACCGGCAGATCACAGGAGGGGGTTGATGCACTTAAGAAGGGCACATCCATCGATCCAACACACCAGCGAATATGGCTGAGCCTCGGGTTTGTACTTGCTACATCAGGCAGGGCGGAAGAGGCCGTACCTGCCTTGCAAAAGGCAATCAAACTAAACCCGAACAATACCGTAGGCCAGGAGGCCGGGAAGATTCTTGTTTCATTAAGAAAAAACAAGTAGCTCTATGACTTCACAACTTTTTCAAGTTTTCTTCATATGATCTTCAAAAGTTAGAGTTATCATACTAACAACAGTAAACGAGGCTGCTTAGCAGTCCTGAGAAAATCTCATAGGAGGTTTTGTTATGAGGAAATTAGTGATAGCATTGGCAGTAGTGGGAATACTTGCCATCGGGGCTGCGGCATTTGCCTATGGACCCGGCTGGTGGGGTGGTGGTTCAATGATGGGCAGTGGCAGTGGTATGGGATACGGCATGATGGGTGGCGGCATGGGGCCCGGTATGATGGGCGGAGGCATGGGATACGGCATGATGGGCGGCGGTATGATGGGCTACGGTATGGGACCCGGCATGATGGGTGGCGGTTACGGCACTGGAAGGTCTTACGCTACTAATGCTTACGACCAGAAGTTTCTTGACGAGACAAAGAACCTCAGGAAACAACTGAACGGGAAGAGGTTTGAGTACTTTGAGGCATTGAGGAATCCGAAGACTACGCCGGATACCATCGCCAAACTTGAAAAGGAGATCACTGAACTCCAAAAAAACATCTATGCCAAGGCATCAAAGACCTCTTACAGGAGTGGCCGCGGTGCTAACGATAATGATTGCACTCGTTAAGCAATAATAGTCTCGTTACCTCCTTCGGGCAGCCGGTTCATCCCTTCCCTGGCTGCCTTTTTTTTATGATCTCTCTCGCAACACCGAATTCCTTTCAGCAACGAAATAGGCGAAAAACCATTTCTTGAAGCTGTAGTAGTAAAATATTACTTTGGCAGTGAACTACCCTGCGGCAGAGACCCCAGGGCGTCTGAAAATTGTATCTTTATTTCCGGTGTCATTCCCGCTTGTCGTGAATCCTTCGACTTGTCCGGGATCACAAGAAAGATTCCGGACAAGCCGGAATGACTGACATATGGAACTGCGGCAGAGACCGCAGGGAGGATTCCGGATGCCCCGAACGCTTTCGGGGCATGACAAGGTGTTTTATTGCCATAATTATATATCAGCAACAACGGAAAGACGGTGAAAATACGCTTCTACACAAAAAAAGGATGCCATCTCTGCGACAAAACCGAGAGATATCTGCTTTATCTAATAAGGAATTCCAGTGTCGAGGTTTATAAGACGGATATAGAATCGGACAGTGAAGCTCTCGACAGATACCATGATATGATACCGGTCATAGAGTTTCCGGATGGAAAGATTCTCTGGGGCAGGATAACCGGGGAGGAGATAGAGAGGGCACTGAGTTCTTACAAGTCAATCTCTCCGACCAAAGATCGGGGCTTGCCAATGTAAAGAAAATTCGATTAAATAGTGTCTGTGTATAAATTGCCGTTTTTTTTATTCTTGTCATGTCCCGAAAGCGTTCGGGACATCCGGAACTTATTGAAAAGAATAGATTCCGGCTTAAGGACTGCCGGAATGACAGATAGAGAGACTGAGTTTATACACAGACTATAATTAGAGCTTGTGTATAAAGTCGAACAGTTGTCGTTTTCCCGTCATTCCGGCTTGTCCGGAATCGTTCTTTAAGAAGGATTCCCGACGTGCTTCGCTTACGGGAATGACAAATGACTTTAGTTTATACACAGACACTAATTACATTCCCTGCCTTCATCTCCGGCCAAAGACCGGGGCTTTCGGAAAGGTCTATTGTAATGACAATCCTCTCCTTCACGCCCTGTGAACGACAATCGTCTGGAGGGACAACAGCTCCGGGCAGGACCGGCACGCTTTAATGCCCACCGCTAACTGCCATACCTGAGGTGAATTCAGCACAGAACTCGGAATGACAAGAGCGCCGCATATCCGGTTACCCGGACAGCCTCCTGTCCTCTTTTGTAGCGATACGGCTGAAAGCACATGTTTAGTCGGGGAGATTCAACGATGATTCCAGATCGTCGATCCTGGTCTCTATGGCCTCCAGTTTCCTTGTGCTCCTGTAAGTATAGACCAGCATGCCAAACCATGCCACGGTGTAGGCGCCGAATAAATAGATCAGGTTATCCATATTATTCCTCCATATTTTTTATTATCACCGCTACCCTTTCCTCTGCCCTTGCTATCCTAAACCTGAATATAAAGAGAGAGACGGTGAAAAGCACAAATGTTACAATAGTGAACAGCATCACCTTAACCATCATGGGGTCTAACCCTCCTCCTTCTTTACTGAGCCGTGGGTGTATCGACCTCCACCACTTGGTGGCAAGCCTCACTACAGGCACATCGAGAAAACCGATTATCCCCAGTACTGCCGAGTAACGGGCCCTCCTCACGACGTCGTCGATCCCCTTTCTCAGGAGAAAATAGCCGACGTAAATAAACCAAAGAATAAGCATGGTTACAAGCCTGGGGTCCCACGTCCACCAGACATTCCAGACAGGGCGTGCCCAGAATGAGCCGGTTATAATGACAAGGGTCGAAAAGAGCACACCAATCTCTGCAGATGTGTATGCCACCGTATCCCAAAACAGGTTTTTATGCCGGAGAAAAAGAATACCCCCTATGAATACACCTGCAAATCCAAGATATGAATTTATCGCCAGGGCGATGTGGAGATAGAAGATCCGCTGAACATCGCCCATAATCCTTTCCGTCGGGGCCACCATAAATATAAGGAAAAAGTCCAGCGGTATCATGACAAAGAGAATATAATAAAGCACGGTTGCAGCTTTTCTTCTCTTCATTTTCATTCACTCCTCCAGGAGATGTCTGAACAGAATAAGTGACAGTGCCATATACATAACATCAAAGACGATCAAAATATTCGTCCATTTACTGAGCCCTTCACTCGACTCACTCAATATCTTATCCATGGATGTGACACCACCGAGGAGGATCGGTGCTACAACCGGCAGAAAAAGAAAGGGCAAAAGGAACTCCCCGTATCTGGATGTTGTGGAAAGGAAGGAAAAGAGGGTTCCTATTATTGAGAACCCGAGGCTTCCAAGTAACAGGGAGGGCAGCAGTCTCGGGAAGAAGACAACTAATTTCTCAAAATCAAAAAGGACGGCAAAGAGCAACACTGTAACCACCTCCATTGTCAGCAGGAACAAGAGATTGCTTATCACCTTCGCTGTAAAAAAACTCTCTGCAGAAGCAGGGGAGAAGATTATACTCAGATAGGCGTCCTCATCCCTTTCAACCATGGATGTCCTTCCCATCCCGATGATACCTGAAAACGCAAATACCACCCAGAGGATCCCGGGTGCAAAATCCGAAACAGTCACTTTATCAAGATCAAGGGCAAAGTTAAAAATTACAAGGAGGAGCAGCGAGAGAAAGATCATAAGGCTTAGGACCTCTTTCCCTCTCAATTCAAGCAGGATATCCTTCCTTACAATTGTAACCGTCTCATTGATAAACTTCATCTGCCCGGCTCCTCGAGGAGGCGGAACCGCTCTTTTATCTCATCGAGGCCTATCTCATCTCTCCTCTTCAGAAACAGGAGGCTCCCCCTGTGAAAAAAGGCAAAAATGTCACCCAGTTCGTAACCCTCCTCAAGCAGATGGGTACATATTATCGTGGTCTTGCGTTTTGCCTTAAGCTCCCTGATCCTCGAAAGCATGGTGTCTCTCCATCTCAGGTCAAGTCCGGTAAAGGGCTCATCAAAGATAAAAATCCTTGAGTCGGTAATAAACCCCTTTGCAACGGCAAGACGTCTCTTCATCCCCTGGGAGAGTTCCCTGACAGGATCCCTGCGTCTCTCCCAGAGACCAAACTCCCTTAAGGTCATCTCAATCACCTCTTTCCCGTTTTTCCTCCCAAAGAGCCTGAATACGAAATTGATATTCTCAAGTACGGTCAATTCGTTGTAAAGTGAGTTTTTGTGTCCAAGGTAGGATATTGATCCCCTTACATCTCCATGCCTTGATAATTCAGGGGAATAGATCACCCTACCCTCGGATGGGGACATGATACCTGCAAGGATCTTAAGGAGCGTTGTCTTGCCGGCTCCGTTTGGACCGAAAATGGTCAGCATAGTGCCATTCTCAATACCGAGATCCACACGCTTCAAAGCCGGTCTTGAATGATATACCTTCCCCACTTTAAGCAGTTTTATCATGTTCAATGTAATTCCTTCCGGGAGATCTCCCCGATCCTCTGCTCAAGGAGATTCTCAAAGGGACGGTAGTAGTCTCTCAACTCCTCCGTATCCGCCTCCGTCTTAAATCGTGCAAGGGTATCCCTGAGATGCTGTTGCTCCCTTAACAGGTACCACCTAAAAATCCTGTCTCTCCCCAGGTAAAGTATTATTATGCATACAATCATCGCAAGCACCAACGCAAACACCCACCTGCCAAGCTGCCCCTTATAAGCCGGGCCGTAGACCTTGAGAACAAAGAGATCTCCAATCTTTCCATTCCAGGTCTTATACTTCTTGCCGTAGAACTCCGTCTCTCCTCCCGCTGTAAGACCGGAAGGCCTTACCTTCCATCCCCCCCCTTCCTGAAAAAGGAGGGTGAAGCGCTCCGGCACAGGTGAGTCCTTCTGGCCATAGAGTGTCAGGTCAAAGAGACCGGTATCACTCCTCAGGATATAACCTATCAGAAGCTCCTTCTCACCCGGCCTGATATTTTCCTGCGTAACTAATCCACCGTTGTAGGTATAGACTTTATTTGAATCCATGCCCTGAATATGTGTGAGCCTGTATCCCCTCGGCAGCGGAATATAGAGGACCTGGTGCACATCGAGCTTGTCATTAAACCTCCCGACATATGTATATTTGCCGCTGTTGTCAATACCGAGTATCTCAAAGACCTGCATGGTTTTATCGTCCTGGGGTGACAGTACCATTGTCCGTTGCCTTATTTTTATATCATCGGCTTTGTCTGTAATGTCATACACGGGAAGATTGATGACGTAATCCTTTTGCCCTTTGACTATCCTGTCAGTCGGCATAGAATAGGTGATCCCCCTGTAGTTGACCTCAGCACTTAACATATCACCACCGGCGGTATCTATATCCCCCTTATAGAGCCCTTTGGAATCCGTTTTAAGTTCAGATGTCCTCAGAAGGGTCTGCCCGCCATCCGGCCCGGTCTTTAATACCTTCAGCTTAAAGGGATAGTCAGCCAGTGCCTCCCCTTTTGTCCTGTTAACAAGGGCAACCTCAAGGGGAAGAGAATATGCCCTCTCGGAGAACGCAGCTATCAGGAGAATTATTATTATAATTCCTTTCCGCAAATCCTTATCACCTCTTTAATCATCTCTTCCCTTAATTCACCGGAGAGACCTTTTTCCGGGCTGAGCCCGCTGTTGATTGTTAACTCCTTCTCCCTAAGCAACACCGGTGCAACCTCCGCCTTGAACTGCTCTCTTAAAAGGGAATGGTCCTCTTCGGTCAGTTTTCCCATCTCATATTCGGCATCCACGTCTGATATTGCCCATATACCGGTCTTTCTCTCTCCATAAAGCCGCTCAAACACCCCTCCCCTCATAAAAGGCCAGTATCGTTCACCAAAAATAGGGCTCAGGATGTAAAAGAGCAGCAAGAGGCTGAAAAGGAAAAAAACTGCAAGAATCATAACCCCTTCACTCCTTTCAGATAAAGGATCAGGTCCTTTTCGAGAAGTTCCGTTTCCCACTCCTTCCGCCGCCGTGGAATAACGGCCCAGATGGTCCCAAGGACGATCACCCCGGTTCCAACCCAGGCCCAGGAAAGAAAGGGGTTTATTACTACAGTGAGTGTAACCGATCCATCATTTTCCCATCCACTGAGTATCAGATACAGGTCCTGAAACAGGCTGTCTTTTATTGCCACCTCCGTTGTCGGCTGCTCCCTCTTGTAAAACCTCTTCTCCGGTTTCATAATTCCCTGGAATTTTCCCGACTTATAGACCTTCACAAGAGCGCTTAATGACGAGTAATTTCTCCCCTGAAGACTCTGGAGGCCCTCAAATTTGAGGGTATAGTCTTTCACCTTTGCCTGTTCCCCCGGCACCAGGGTATAGTTCTCCTTGTACTGAAAGTATCCATATCCTGTTAATCCAACAATAACAAAGACTATGCCTATGTGGACAACAAAACCACCGTATCTCCTCCTGTTGTTGGAGATAAGATTAATGAAGGATGCGAACCACCGCTCCCCTCTGTGCTTGACTCCCGACCTTGTGCCTATGTAAAACTCCCTCAACAGGGAGACAATCACAAACAGGGAGAAGGAATAAAAGAAAAGGGGCATGAACTCACTGATGCCTGATAGATACAGAAGAGGCAAAGAAAGCAGCATCAGCGAAGCGGGTATCAGGAGGTTCCTTACCGCTCCCTTCAGGGATGTCCTTCGCCAGGCAAGGAGCGGGCATACCGACATGAGAACAAGGAGCAGGAGGAAGAGCGGGGAATTCACCCTGTTGAAGAAAGGGGGGCCGACGGATATCTTCACACCCTTTACAGCCTCTGATATGAGGGGGAAGATCGTCCCCCAGAAGGTGGCAAAGGCAAGACCCAATAGTATGATGTTGTTGTAGAGAAAGGCGCTCTCCTTTGAGACAAAGGATTCGATCCGGGGGTTCTTCTCCTTCAGCATGTCATACCTTGTCCAGATCAGATAGATACCCACCGTTACAATAATCAGCAGAAAGGCGAGAAAGACATATCCCACGGAGGACTGGCCAAAGGCATGAACGGAGGTGATAATACCGCTTCTCGTTATGAATGTCCCGAATATGCTCAGAGAAAAGGTCAGCAGGATGAGCACAAGATTCCATACCTTGAGCATCCCCCTTCTTTCCTGGATTATCACGGAGTGGAGGAAGGCGGTTGCGGTAAACCATGGCATCAGGGATGCGTTCTCAACGGGATCCCAGGCCCAGACACCTCCCCAACCGAGTTCTCTGTATGCCCACCAGCCTCCAAAGACTATTCCCAGGGTGAGGAAGACCCAGGAAAAGAGTATCCAGCCCCTCGTCCTCTTTATCCACCAGTCCCCGAGTTCCTTCATCACAAGTGCCGCCATGGCAAAGGCGAAGGGTACGGCAAAACCCACATAACCCAGATACAGGGTCGGCGGATGAAAAACCATACCCGGATTCTGCAGAAGGGGGTTCAGACCGTTACCATCGGCAGGAATAACGGAACTGAGTTCAAAGGGACGGGTGATAAAGTTAACAAGAAAGAGAAAGAATATCATGGTGATATTTAAAAACACCAATACATAGGGGAGGTAAAACGTATTGGGTTTCTTCTCATCCCTTACGATGGTGATGAAGGTAAACAAAGAAAGCAACCAGGTCCAGAAAAGGAGGGAGCCCTTCTGGCCGGCCCATAGCCCTGTTATTTTGTAGAATAGCGGAAGCGCCCTCTCCGAATATGAGGCCACATACTGGATCCTGAAATCATCCGTCAGGAAGGCATAAACCAGCAGTAATGAGGCTGCCGTAATGGAGAGAAAAACCACCTTTGTACCACGGTACCCTACATCGATGAACCTGCCGTCCTTCCTCTTCAACCCCACAACGAATGATGCTAATACGGCGATTGACAGTAAAAAGGAGAAGAAAAGGGCATAGCCGCCTATAGCGGTCATGGCTTGTCACTCCTGCTTTCATATTTTGAGGGGCACTTGATAAGCAGTTTCCTGGCAACAAACAGGCCCTGAGCTTTATCGTAAGACCCCTCTGCTACCAGGGTAACCCCGTCCTTCTTGATAAGATCAGGCGGTGAGCCGTTGTATTTCACCCTGATATAGCCGGGGCCGTTAGCATCCTTCAATTTAAAACTGAGAACTACTCTTTTCGGGTCATACTTGAGACTCTTTAAATCCACCCTCCCGTTTATCCTGATCTTCCCGGTTTCATACCTGTTCATATCCTTCAGAAATTCCGGCACCTCGAGATAGTACATACTGCCCTCCCTCATGCCGATCAAAACAAGGTAGGCAAAGGCCGCTGCCATCACCAGGAGAAGTATAATCACCCTTTTGTTCTTCATTTAGGTACCTCCAGGTCCGGCTCATCAATGAGTCCCTTGACAAGAGCCTGTTTTTCCGGGTCGGTCCAGTCTCCCGCTCCTATCTCAACATAGGCTATCCTTCCTTTTTTATCTATAATAAAGGATTCCGGCACACCGGTAGTTCCGTACAGAAGCTGTATGGAGCCCGAAGTATCAATGAGTGCAGGGAAAGTCAGGCCCAGTTTTTTCATGAATGGTTCGACTGCCTTTTTGCCAAGGGCATCAATACTGACTGCAAGCACTTCAAAGTCATCCCCCTTGAATCGTTCATACAGCCTCTGAACCGTGGGCAGTTCCTTTTTGCAGGACGTACACCAGGTGGCCCATACATTCAGCAGGACCACCTTTTTCCCGTAGAAATCCGAGAGTTTTACATCCCTTCCCTGAAGATCGGGGTAGGTAAAATCCCTTGCCATATCTCCAATCGACGGTCTGGGCAGTTTCTTGCGTTTTTCATCCTTATTACCAAAAATACCTGCCAGAAAAACCACGACCAGGATAAATACAGGCACGATAAACAGCGCCTTGATTAGACCTTTCATTGTCTGTTACCCTTTCATTCGGATCTGAATTTACGTACCTCTTCCTCTATAATCCTTGAAATGTCTTCATCAGACTCAACCCCACTGTCTGAAATGCTTGTAACGCTTGCTTCCGACTGTGCACTACCCCTTTTTCGCCAGACATATATGATAAGGCCTACAAGTACAAAGACATCAAAGATCAGGAAATAGGGAAACCACCAGGCAACAAAATAAAAACCCTTCTTCTTTGGCTGGGCAAGGACCCTCGGGCCATAGATATCCTCAAAGTATGTAAGTATCTCGTCTTTAGATTCACCGTTTGAGAGCTTGTCTTTCACTATCTCTCTCATCTGGACAGCCTCTGCGGACGGACAGTTTGTGAGTGTATAGATATAGCTGCATCCGGGACTCATAATAAGATCAGTCACGGCCTCAAGTTGCATAAGGGGGATGTCTTTACCATATGACATGCCTGAAGTTAAGACAAGTACGAAAAGCACTGAAAATATAATCCTTCTTATCACAACCATATAATAAAACACCACTCCTCATCCCGGCAATAAGGATCATTATTCAAACATCTATGTTACAATTGAATTATGAAGGAATTATGAAGTTTTCACCTGAGATTCACTCATCAGTACATCGGCCGGAACTTGTGCTATCTTCAGTTCCCCGTCCATTGAAAAACCCTTTCTTCTTCCCTCGGAATTCCCCGGATCGTGATCCGGAAGTCCTCGATAGGACTTTCGATG
>BDTA01000090.1 GCA_002897935.1 bacterium BMS3Abin08 | reverse complement strand
AAGTCAGTCTCTCTATCTGTCATTCCGGCAGTCCTTAGGCCGGAATCCAGTCTTTTCAATAAGTTCCGGTTATCCCGAACGCTTTCGGGACATGACAAAAATAAAAAACGGCAATTTATACACAGACACTGTTTAACACCTATATCATGATTCACCGATATTCTTCGTAACCAACGTCCCTATTCCTGACAATGTTCCCGCAGGTTTGTGTCAGAGTCTCTCTCCACTGTCGCTGTCGAAGGTGTGAATCCTCTCATGTAAGAACTTCAGAAAGACCCTTTCTCCCGGACTTATACCTTCCTTAACCGATGCCCTTCCCTTAAGTCTTTTATTATCCCATATCATATCCACCCAGAGAGCAGGGCCATCGAGTTCAACAAGTTCGGTAATCGCTTCAATCCCGGTTCTCTCCGCCTTACTGATATGGATATCCTCAGGCCTGATACCGAGAACGACTTTCTTCCCACGGGGAGGAGAATCCACCAGAGGCTCAAATACGGTATCATTACATCTTACCCTGAGGGGATCATCTGAAATCAAGTCCGCCTCGATGAAGTTCATTGAAGGACTGCCGATAAACCCTGCTACAAACCTGTTTATCGGCCTTTCATATATCGATAGGGGGGGATCGCATTGCTGAGGGAGTCCGTGGTTCAGGATAGCTATCCTGTCTGAAAGCCCCATAGCCTCCGACTGGTCGTGAGTGACATAGATGACGGTTGTTTTAAGCTCCCTGTGAAGCCGTTTCAGCTCTGCCCGCATCTCAACCCTTAACCTTGCATCGAGGTTGGAAAGGGGTTCATCCATGAGAAAGACCTTTGGCTTTCTTACAATCGCCCTCCCAAGAGCAACCCTCTGGCGCTGCCCGCCGGAGAGTTCCTTCGGTTTTCTCTTGAGTTGGTCTTCAAGACCGAGAATGGCCGCAACCCTTTCCACCTCGTGCCCGATCGACTTTTTATCATACTTTTTCATCTTTAAGGGAAAGGCGATATTTTCAAAAACCGTCATATGGGGATATAGGGCGTAACTCTGGAAGACCATCGCAACATCACGGTCCTTTGGTGAGAGATCGTTAACCTCGAGGTCGTCAAAGTAAATACTGCCGCCCGTAACCGGCACAAGGCCGGCAACCATATTGAGGATGGTTGACTTGCCGCACCCGCTCGGGCCAAGCACGGTAAAAAACTCACCATCCCTGATAGTCAAATCAAGTTCCCTGATGACCTCAACATCAGCGAATGACTTGCTTACATTTTCCAGCCGGACTTCTGCCATAACATCTTTAACCCGGATCCGATGATAAAAAAACGCATGACGATGAAAAGGGGTGATATGACAAACCCGGGAGGGATTGCAGTTTCAGATAAGCCTCATCGCACTCACAGCCGGCCTACCCTGTTCCTAAGTTTAAAACCCCTAAGGGTCGTTATCTCCATGTCACCCTTGTACTGAACCAACACCTTATGTGTATCTCCAATACCGAGAATAAGTCCCTTTATCTTTGGTATATCCCTAAGGAAATCAGGATTCCGTTCAATCTCTTCCGCTATCATCCTGTCTATCCCAAGGGATACAAGGAATGTCCCCTGTGGACAGTACCCTGCGGTGCTGAGCCCGATAGCCTCTCCCCACCTCTTTACGGATGAGAAGTTGACATGGGCTGTAATGTCCTGACTGCCGATATTCTCATAGGGATTTTCAGATGTGTTATGATAATGATAACATAACAGGGTCCCCCTGTTGCGTTCCTCTGAATAATACTCCCATGACGGGTAGCCATAGTCCACTGTGATAATAAACCCCTCAAACAAAACAGCATCAACCCTTTTCAGAAAGTCCCTGATCGCAAGATTTACTTCTGTCCTGTACCCATCGATGACAGGGAGATTATATTCCGAGATATAATCAACAAGTTCCTCATTATCAATCTCCGGAAAGACCTCTTTAAAGTCATCCCCTTCACAGGAGACGTGAACCTCTTTGAACCCGTGCCGGTATTCAATCATGTGTATCGGAAAGGCATCGAGGAGTTCATTTGTAATCACTGCGCCCCTGAATGGCTCCAGTTCCTTCAGGTCCTTCACCCATCTAATGACATCTCTGAAGTCTTCGAGGAGTTTCTTTTGTATGTTCGAGGTATAAGGACTTTTCTCCAGTATTATGTATTGCCAGTTCCGCCAGTGTAGATTTCTTTGAACAAAGTCGATGATATCCCTGGCAAGAAAGCCCTTCCCCGCACCGATTTCAAGTACGGTGAAACCTCCCGGGGCACCCATTTTGTCTCTCATTTCATCCAGCTGAACCGCGAGGAGCCATCCGAACACGGGATGAAGGTGAGGTGATGTATAGTAGTCGCCTTCGGGACCTATCGGCATCCTTTCAGACCTGTAGTATCCCCCACCCGGATAATAAAGGGCCATATCCATAAATTCCCTGAAGGTTATGGGGCCTTCCCTGGTGATCCTGTCAATGATGATCTTTCTGAAATTCTCATTGTCCATGATTATAGCGAAGAGGTTTTATTATAACGGGCTGTTGCCCAAATAGGAAAATGCCCTTACAATGCACCTTGCCGAAAGCCCCGACCTTGGGTCGGAGAGCTTGACCGTCATTCCGAATCCCGGACAAGTTCGGGAAATCTAAAAAAAACCTCGCCGCCACAGAGACAGCGGGGTATTGCAAACCTGGCTCTTTCGTGTTTTAGTTAAAGACAGGCTTGAAATTCAACTTAACATTAAACACAACGTACAATGTCATTCCGGCTTGTCCGGAATCTAAGAGGAGTATGATTCCCGACGTAGCGGGAATGACAATCCAAACACCCCGACATTACAAGGTTGACACGACACTGCAGTCAACTAACCGACGGATGCGGGCTCATTCCTTATAAAAAACAAACTCGACCCTCCTGTTACTGGCCCTCCCCTCGGGCGTATCATTAGGGGCAATTGGGTGGGTATCTGCAAAACCGGCGATATTAATACGTTTGAGATCAATATCACCCCTCTCTTTGAAGAACCTGAGTGCAGAAATGGCACGTTCAGTCGACAACTCCCAGTTAGATGCATACCTGCCGCCACTTACCGGAATATTATCGGTATGACCTTCTATGGAGACCTTTCTTGGAAACCTCTTCAGTATACCAACGATCTTCTCAAGGATCGGATAAGACTCCCTCTTGAGCTTGGCTTCACCGGCATTGAAGAATATCTTTCCCTTTACCCTGAGTATCACCCCCCTCTTGGATTTCTCCACATCCACATCCTTCTGAAGTCCATACCCGCTCACAATTTCCTTCAACTCTCCTTCTATGACATCGTTCATCACGCTTTTTGCAGTGGTGGAAGTTGCAAGGGGCTTCTCAAAAACCGCAGGCGAACTGCTCTGCTGAAATACACCCGTACCTGTTGGGAGAAATCCAAGCGCTTCCTGAATCGAGCCCATCGCATCCCTGAACTTCACCACATCCATCGTTGCAAAAGACAGGAGGAGCACAAAGAAGGTCAGAAGCAGGCTCATCATGTCGGCAAAAGTGGCCATCCAGGCCGGGGCACTGCTATCGCTTCCGGATTTCTCCTCTGCATCCATACTACCTCCTCCTCATTTTCGGCGCAACGAATGCCATCAACTTATCTTCAAGTATTGACTGGTTAACCCCTTTGGTTATCCCGTCAATCCCGCTGATAATAATCTCAAGAGTGGTTTTCTCATTTTTGGTCCTGTCTTCGAGTTTTTCAGCAATTGGAATGAAGATGAGGAATGCAAGAACCGCCCCATAGAACGTCGTAAGGAGTGCAACCGCCATCGCAGGCCCGATAGATGACGGGTCATTCATCGTCTTTAACATCTGGACAAGACCTATGAGGGTACCGATCATCCCCATAGCGGGTGCTGTAGCCCCCATGAACCTGAATACCTTGTGACCTGTTTCATGCCTTTGCAGCAGGGATCTGAGTTCTATCCTCATGATTTGAATAATCTCCTGTGGGTCAACCCCGTCAACCGCCATCCTGATTCCCCGGGCAAGGTAGGGGTTTTTGATCTTTTCGTTCTCCAGGGCAAGCAGTCCTCCTTTTCTTGCCTTTCCGGAGAGGACGACGATATTCCTTATCATCTTCTCCGGAGGTTCGCTTTTGTCTAAGAAGGCATTCAATGCAATATTGATCGCCCCAAGAACAACGGGGAACCTCTGCATGATCAGGGTAGCCATTACCGTGCCTCCAAGAACAATCATTATGCCGGGCAGATTAATAAAGGCCGTAATGGAACTGCCCATCAGTATTGAAGCCACTATCAGAACAAACCCGCCGACTACCCCGATAATGGTCGCTATGTCCATAAGGTTACTACCCCCGGTTATATATGTTTATTAACTCTATCGACCAAAAAAAACAAAACTTTAATGAATCTCCCCGCCGTCCTGAACTCATTCGGGAGTCGGGAATCCTTCTTAAAGACAGATTCCGGACAAGCCGGAATGACGGGATAACGACAACTGTTGTTTTATATTTTTGTCATACCCAAAGTCTGTAATCGGGCATCCGGAACTTATTGAAAAGACTGGATTCCGGCCTAAGAACTGCCGGAATGACAGATAGAGGGACTGACTTTTATACACAGACTCTATTTAGTCTGTGTATAAACTGTTGTTTTATATTTTTGTCATGTCCCGAACGCTTTCGGGATATCCGGAACTTATTGAAAAGACTGGATTCCGGCTTAAGGACTGCCGGAATGACAGATAGAGGGACTGACTTTTATACACAGACACTATTTAGAGTCTGTGTATAAACTGCCATTTTTTATTTCTGTCATACCCGAAGTCTGTAGTCGGGTATCCGGAACTTATTGAAAAGACTGGATTCCGGCCCAACTGACCGCGGGAATGACGGCTCTATTGTTGATTTTATACACAGACTCTATTTAAGCGCTTTTATCCGCCTCTGCCAAGCCCCGTAAAGGGAGGGGAAATAGGGACTTCAGACAGCATGGAAGGGGGAATTACACACTTGCAATAAGAAAGCGACCGATTCTTTTTATTCTCCAATTTTATTCGGGTGTTATGATAAAATAAACAATGTTTAAAGGGTTTGTGACAATACTCCTGTTACTGTTTTTTTGGACCTCTGCTTCAGCCGTCCCGCCAGCCCCGTGGGAGATAGAGGATATAATGGGAAAGGAAGCGGTTCCCTTTACCCTAAAGGACTTAAACGGGGTTGAGATATCGCTATCTTCCTTTAAGGGGAAGGTTATTCTTGTTAATTTCTGGGCAACGTGGTGCGGACCCTGCAAAAATGAAATGCCATCCCTTAATAAACTCTACAATACATACAGGGATAAAGGCCTTACCGTAATCGGCATATCCATTGACCAAACTGCCGGAGCAGTGAAAAACTTCATGAAAAAAATACCTCTCGACTTCCCTGTGCTCCTTGACGGTAAGCTCATAATTTCAAGGAAATACAAGGTATTTGCATATCCGACAACATTCCTTATTGACAGGAACGGCATCCTCAGGGAGAAATTCATCGGTGAGGAAGACTGGAGTGACACCGAGTTAAATACACTCATTAAGAGGTATCTGAATGACTCAGGATAAAAGACCCGGCACCCTCGTGAAGTTCCTTATTTTTCTATTCTTCTTAATTGTTGCCTTTCTTGTTTATTCCTTTGCTATCGGGAGGCAACCCCCGGTAGGTGAAGGTGAAGTCACTGTTGTTACGGCTTTAACCGGTGGTGAAAAGATCTACCATACAGGGGAAAGACCCTTTGTTTTTCCATTTATACAGAAGTCATACATGCTCCGGACAGGCGCTATGGTTGTCTCTCTTGTTGACGATGAAGGTATGTCCTTACCTAAAAAAGGCAAAAAGGAGACAAGGATAGAAAGCCGGGTGACATACAAAATCGATGATGTCCAAAAGGCCCTTAACTCCTTCGGGTTGAAGGATACCCATAGAGAAATCAGGAGGAGGATTAAAGAGGCTGTTGCAAGGTCTTTAAAGGATAAGGTCACGGGCATTGAAACCATCGATAAGGCAGAAAAGAGGATACCATTAATCGCCGATATTCATATCGGATTGATTGAAACATTCAAAAAGGATGGACTGAAGATATTGAGTTACCAGATCAGGTTCAGATAAAAGAATCAGCGATACCGGTCGGTAATCAATATCATCTCACCGGCTTTAAAATAAATTACCTGCGGCGGTTACATAAAACCGGGATCCGGCGCTGTTTTTCGCTGGATTGGGATTAAAATTAACGGCTCATCAGGTAATAGTGTGGAAGAAATGCTTTGTTGTCATTCCCGCAGTCTTTAGGCGGGAATCCAGTATCAGTTAATGAAAACATATTGTATTTATATATTATGCAGCAGGCGTAACGGCACACTATATGTTGGAATGGCATCTGATCTTATTAAACGTGTTTATGAGCACGAAAACGGTATGGTTAATGGATTCCGGCGTGCACTGTCTTGTATGGTATGAAACGCATGAGACACCTGAAGCCGCCATACTGAGAGAAAAGCAGATAAAGAAGTGGGAGAGGAAGTGGAAGTTGAGGCTTATAGAGGAGAAGAATCCTGAATGGA
>BDTA01000089.1:5000-39516 GCA_002897935.1 bacterium BMS3Abin08 | reverse complement strand
GTATATCCCCTGAAGATGAGGTCGAGGATCTCAAGGGTAATGGCGGCGATCATGAACCCTACGAGGTATTTGGAGGTCTTACTCATCAGATCGATCTCCACACCTGCAACCTCTTCGGCTGTAACCTCCCAGGGCTTTCTGGAGGTCTTTATCCTGAACTTCTTCCATTCCATTATTACTATATATGTCAGCATGCATAGTGCAATACCCGAGACAATCGCAGACATGATAAAAATAACCGGCATAAGTGGAGTCATCCACAGGGCGTTTGCCTTGACGGAGCCGAAGATGAACCCCGCATAACCGTGGAGGAAACAGGCAACCGGGATACCAAACCCTGCAAGTATCTTTATCGCCTTTTCGTCCTTCTGCAGGGCCTCCTCACCGATATCATAGGCGCCGAGGGTTAAAACGTTATACAGAAGCCGCACTGCGGTGTTGCCCAGGCCCTCCTTGCCCTTAAGCTCAAGGGTTTTCTCAACAAAGTGCTTCCTGTAAACAAACCATATCTCCGTTGTAACAATTATCGAGTAGGCGAAGAAGACGATACCAAAGGCGGATATGGCAGACGTAAAGTGGGGGGTGAAGAAGACCTGCATTCCCCGGAGCGGATGCTGGAGATGGAACAGCAGCGGCACGGGAGCAACAAGCAGGAGAGCAAAAGAAAAAACGAGGGAAAACTTTGCCATATCCTTAAGGTCCTTCTGTCCGAATACGTGATACAGCGAACTGAGCACAAAGGCGCCCGCAACAAGCCCTGTCATAAGGGGGTACATAACGATCTGGATACTCCAGTATATAAACTCATTCGGATATACAAAGAGCTCCTTTATTGTCCACTGAGCTTCTTGAACATAACTCTCTATCATGATATCACCTCACGTTTTTATCCAGACCAATATAATAGGCCTGTGGTTTTGTTCCATATTCATCCTTAAGCACCCCAACCCGCTCATTCAGAATCACCTTTGTGACGGGGTCGTTCGGGTCCTTGAGGTTGCCGATCTGCCTTGCACCGGTCGGACAGGCATCAACACAGGCAGGCTTCATGCCCTTGGTAATCCTGTGATAGCAGAAGGTGCATTTTTCAGCAGTCTTGTACACAGGGTGAAAGAATCTTGCACCATAGGGACATGCCATGATGCAGTACCCGCATCCTATGCACCAGGACCTGTCGACAAGCGAGACACCATCGGCGGTCTGGTAGGTTGCACCAACGGGACAGACCTGAACACATGGCGGATTTTCGCACTGATTGCAGAGCTTTGGAACAAAAAAGCCCTTTGCAATCTCCGCGTTCTTTACCTCCTCGTCCTGCACCTTCGAGTCTGTAAAACCGTCCCGTCCTCCCATAGGCGTATCGGCAAGAAAACGACCGTCTTTCAGGATCACGTACCTTTCAACCCAGGTTCTCGTTACCTCAACATTGTAAGGCACATCATTTTCAAGCTTGCAGGCCTTAACACAGAAACCGCAACCTATACACTTATAAGTATTAACAAGGAATCCCCACCGGACATTCGTTCCCGCTATTGCCGCCCTCGCCTCCGAGGGCTTCAGAAACTTAAACGCACCGATAGGAAGTGCGGTGGCAATTGTTCCCCGCAGGGCTGTCATTAAAAAATCTCTTCTCGTTAGCTTCATTACCAACCCTCCATGTCTGGTTTGTGTGGGTTATGACACGAACTGCACTCCATATCAGGGTTATGCTTTTTCGGATCAATGCCCTTTATCGTTGCCCGCTTACTTGTGGGATAGGGCAAGTAGGTATGACAACGTTTACAGAGAGCCCTGCTCCTGTCGATAGTCAGTTTCGGCGGATTTTCAGGATGATCAATAGCAGGTCCGTGGCAGTTTTCACACTGGATTATGCGATGCTTTGAGGCCATTATGCTCTTATATTTATCCGAATGACAGTCTTTACAGTATTCCCGGGTGCGATACTTTACCTTAAAGGCCTTCCACTCCCCCTCGTTACTCTTCCGGTGATAGCCGTACATAAAGCCCCTTTCATAGATCCCAAAATCGGAAGGGACATAGAAATAGCGGGCTACCAGAATGAGAGCAATAACGGCAATGACAACAAACAACGGCCGAAGCACATGATTCTTCATAATAAGCGCCTCCTACTTGAATTACTTTATAATTTAAAGGGCGGGGCATATAAAGATCCCCGTCCTCTCTTTCCCTTAAGAGCCTATAAAGGAAAGGGGATTTCTGTATTCGTGGCACTGCGTACAGATCTTTTTGGCTGCTTTCTTACTTACTCTCCATGAGTGAGGTTTATGGCAGGTAGTACACTGCAGCCCCATTTTCTGTACATGCAACTTATGCCTGCCGACATTCACTATCTGACTATGACAGCTCATACAGGTACCGTAATCCGGCCGCAACTTCTCATGTGGTTTATGACATTTATAACAATAAAACTGCATGGGTGCATCTTTTGGGACATTAATCTTTATAGCCTTCTGTATCAGCTCTTCAGAGGGCCGGAAATACTTCACATCAAGCGTGTCGTCAGCTACAAGCTCCATTCTTATCGAGCTGTTCCCGTGACAGAAGAGGCATTTCTTTCTTCCCGGTTTGAGATTCTGGGTTCTGTCAGTATGGCAGTTCAGACAGGCGAGCTTCTGCATCCCCGCACCATGCACCTCTTTCCCCTGGTGACACCTGAGACAGAACCTCGCCGCAGCAACAAATTTATGGGTGATATATCCGTGACACTTTGCACATTCGATCTGCTCCATAAAGTAATGCTTTGCATGCCCGGGCGAACTATTAATAAGCGGGGCGTTGGGATATCTCTTGTCCTTATCCCAGTGACATTTAATACAGTACTTCCACGGCACGATAACCTTTCCATGGCGCTGCGGCACAGACTTCGGCCTGTGGAGTACGAAAGTAACAAGCAGCTTGTTCTGTTCGGGAATTGTGAGATGATGACACTCGTGACAGTTTATGCCTGCATGCTTGCTCTTCTTCCAGGCATCATATGCGGGCTTCATAAGATGACAACTGACACAGAACTTCGGGTTGTTCTGGGTAAAGTCATAAAACTTGAAGGCTATAACTCCTCCCCCGACAATTATCACAAGAGAAAGTACGGCAATGATAATTCTGCCCTTCAGCGTCAGGCTTTCTCTGATCCAGCTAAGACCTTTCAAAACTTCCTCCTCACCAACTCACCCCCTTCCCCGGGAATACAAGTCCCCCGGAGTCAAGGAAAAATCTAAAGCTCCTTCATTGCCTCATACGCGGTCCCTACTGTCTTCTCTATATCCTTATCCGTATGTGCAAGGGAGATAAATCCTGCCTCAAACTGACTTGGAGCAATATTCACTCCCCTTTTAAGCATTCCCCTGAAGAACCTTGCGAACCTCTCCGTATCGCATTTTCTGGCAGTATTATAATCATAAACAGGAGAATCTGTAAAATAGGTACAAAACATCGTCCCGGCCCTGTTGAAAACCGTTTTTACACCAGCCCTTTTTGAGACGTCCCTAAGCCCGGCTTCAAGCATTGATGCCTTCTCCTCAAGTCTTTCGTATGCCCTCTTCCCGGCGAGCACCTTCAGGGTCTCTATTCCCGCAGTCATTGCGAGGGGGTTGCCTGAGAGAGTACCCGCCTGATAAACAGGACCCTCAGGTGCAAGCATCGACATAATATCATTTTCCCCACCGTAGGCACCTACAGGTAAACCGCCACCAATGACTTTTCCCAGACAGGTCATGTCCGGTTTTATACCATAGTACCCCTGTGCTCCACCGTAAGAAACCCTGAAGCCCGTCATGACCTCGTCAAATATAAGCACTATACCGTACTTCCTGGTAATCTTTCTCAACCCTGTAAGAAAGCCCTTTTTCGGAAGAACACAGCCGATATTTCCAACAACCGGCTCAAGTATTATACAGGCAATCTCCTTCCAGCCCTTCTCGATAACTTCTTTCACTGCCTTGATATCGTTAAACGGAAGGGTGATTGTTTGTCTCGCATACGACCTGGGCACCCCCAGGCTGTCAGGCACCCCGAAGGTTGTTGCACCGGAGCCCGCCTTCACAAGGAGACCATCTGCATGCCCATGATAACAGCCCTCGAACTTTATTACTTTTTCCCTCCCCGTATATCCCCTGGCAACCCTTATGGCGCTCATGGCAGCCTCAGTCCCTGAATTAACCATCCTCACCCTATCCATCGATGGATATGCCTGGATGAGCATCTGTGCAAGGATAATCTCCAGTTCGGTAGGAGCGCCGAAACTCGTCCCGTTTTCTATGGCCTTCTTCAGCGCCTTTACGACCCTTGGATGGGCATGTCCGAGTATCATGGGTCCCCAGGAGAGAAGATAGTCTATATATGCGTTGCCGTCCACATCATATATCCTTGAGCCCTTTGCACGGCTGATAAACAGTGGGTCTCCACCTACGGCCTTGAATGCCCTTACGGGACTGTTCACCCCTCCGGGGATAAAATCAACGGCTTTTTTGAATAACTTTCTCGATCTTCTCAGCTTCACTCTCTAATTCCTCGCAATATAAAAAATCTTTGAAATTTAGCATAACTCTTCCTGATTTGTCAAAAAATCCCCATGAATGTATAATTAAAAGAATCATATCTCTTGAGTAACTTCTCGGAAAGGCGGGTTTTGGTGAACAAAAGGGAAATTTTTGAAGCAGCAAAAAAGGTGAAGCTCCTTATCCTCGATGTTGACGGCGTTCTCACTGATGGGAGCATCATTCTCGACAATGAGGCCAACGAAGTCAAGTCATTTCATGTGAGAGATGGACATGGCCTTAAACTCCTCGCCGGAAATGGGGTGGATGTCGCCATCATAACGGGACGGTACTCAAAGGTCGTGGAACGCCG
Organism: bacterium BMS3Abin08; assembly: GCA_002897935.1. Taxonomy (NCBI): domain Bacteria; species bacterium BMS3Abin08. Next base: position 34,650 of record BDTA01000089.1, on the reverse strand, counting down.
GGCCCGTGAGCTGGGAATCAGGGAGGTATACCAGAAATGCTTCAACAAGGTGATCGCCTATGAGGAAATCAAGAACAAGTACTCTCTTAGAGATGAGGATATCGCATATATCGGAGATGATATCGTGGATATACCAATCCTTAAAAGAGCAGGATTCCCGGTTGCCGTCATGGACGCTGATAACAATGTCAAGGACTACTCATTAATGGTAACGGAAAACAGAGGCGGCAGAGGTGCTGTAAGAGAGGTTACCGACCTGATTCTGAAGGCAAAAGGCCTATGGGAGAGCATTATTGATGGTTACCGTAAGGCTTAATCTGCCAACCATTCTGACCCTTAGCAGGATAGTATTCATACCCTTTTTCATAGTTGCTGCGCCTGACCATCCGGTTTTAGGGGCCGTTATCTTTTCCATTGCATCCCTGACCGACTTTCTTGACGGGTATATTGCAAGAAGGACCGGGCAGGTCACCAAGTTCGGTATAATTCTTGACCCTATTGCGGACAAGTTCCTGGTAATCACAGCCCTTGTGCTGCTTGTCGAGATGGAGAGTCTGTCTTCATTTGTGGCAATAATAATCATAATACGGGAGTTCCTGGTAACAGGACTGCGGGTTGTAGCACTTACCAGGGATATAGTCATTCCCGCTGAAACCGGTGGAAAGCTGAAGACAACGACACAGATATTTGCAATATTAGCACTGCTCTTAAAAAACAGTTTTTTCGGCATCAACCTCTATCTTACCGGAACCATACTTATCTGGCTTTCACTGCTACTCGCTGTTTTTTCAGGCATTAAATACACATTCTCTTTCTGGAAGGAAATGACATGAATCCATTCCCGCTATTTTTACTGCTCTTATCCTATATTTCAGGCTCCATCCCCTTCGGTCTGGTGATAGCGAAGGCAAGGGGAATAAACCTGATGAATGCAGGAAGCGGAAACATCGGTGCAACAAACGTACTGCGAAGTGTAGGGAAAAAGGAGGCATTTTTCACACTCACCGGTGATATTCTCAAAGGGGTCTTCCCTGTAATCCTGTTGCGGTCAATGGGATACGGGGAGCCTTATACGGCACTTTCATGTCTCCTGGCGGTACTGGGGCACAACTTCTCCGTCTTCCTTGGATTCAGGGGTGGGAAGGGGGTGGCCACCTCGATTGGTGTAGTTCTGGCATATCTGCCCGCGGTCGGGCTTGTAACCGTTGCATTGTGGGTTGTAGTGGTCTTTTTTTTTAGGTATTCCTCTTTGGGAGCCCTTGTTGCGTTTGGACTTTTACCTGTAAATATGGTAATATTCAACTCAACAAGAGAGGGACTCATTTTATCGATACTCCTGGCTTTCCTGATCTTTTTCAAGCACCGCAATAATATAAAAAGGCTCGTAAACGGGACTGAACCAAAAGTGGGACAAAGTAATAAAGGGTGAAATAATAAGGTTATGATTCGCAAGACGGTAACCCCTGTCTTTTTTATAGTCGTCTTTATAATAATCGCTTTCCCATGCGTTGTCCGTGCCGACCTCATCAATAAGGATTCACTGAAAAACCCCCAAATCCTGTCGAATATCATCTTAAAGCAATCGGAGGACAAAGACCCCCTGACGGCGGAGAGGCTTCTTTTAACGGCTGCAAAGATCTATCCCGATAATCCGGCCATCTACTTTATGCTGTTTAAAAAAACCATTGCACTCAACCCAACTGGGTTCGTTTCATCTCTAAGGTATCTCTACAAGGGTCTGACCGCATGCAGGGATAACTTCTGGTGGAGATTCAACCTCAGGGGGTTACTGATCGCCACAATAGTTATCACATTCTTTCTGCTCTCTCTGTTTATTGCCCTGCTGCGTCTTTCCGGTGATACTCAACTGATCATTCATGAAGCTGAAGAGGATTTAAAGAACGCCTCCTTCCTCGCTGTTATACCAATATCCTTTTTTGGACTGCCGTACCTGACTGCCTCCCTCCTGTTTCTTGCCTTCCTGAATGTAAGGGGAAATTCACGCCTGACAGGGTATGTCCTGCTTGCGCTGCTGATCCTCGTCTTCCCTCTCGGCAGATACCTTGACAGATATATCGGTTCCGGCGCATCGCCTGCCCTGAAGGCGGCCGTCTCTATAAATGAAGGCCTGGAAAGTCCCTCCTTTTGGGGACAGATCAAGGAAAGGACCGATTTCGTATCGAGATTTTCATATGCACTTTCACTCCAGAAAAACGGAAGTTTTGACGAGGCAATAAAAATATATAAAGGCATCCTGTCAAAGAAAAGGGATGCCAGGGTCTATATCAACCTCGGCAACTGCTATGCAGGACAGGGAGACCTTGACAATGCCGGGAAAATGTATCAGGAGGCAATTAAGATAACCCCGCTACCCTCCGCCTATTATAACCTGAGCATAATTGCCCGTGAGAGACTCGATTTCATCTCAGGAGACAAGCTGTTTGCGAAGGCAGTGAAGATGGATTTTCAACGGATAACCCGGTTCAGAGAGGTCTGGAGCAGCATAGATTCGATGCACTTCATGTCGGAAAGGCTCTCCCTGCCCGAACTCTTACGCTTTGCCCGGAAGATAGGCAATACCGGGAAAGGGGGTGCTCTGTGGAAGTTTTATCTCTTCAGCATTGTTGCGCTAATCCTTATTGCGATACTGTATATCCGGAGAAAATCACCGGGAGACGCAATGAGGTGTCCCAAGTGCGGAAAGATCTTCTGCCTCAGGTGCCAGAAGAGGCTCTTCTGGGGAGGCATGTGCTCTGAATGTTTCAGGAACATGATCACCTTTGAAACAAACCCCGCAGAGAGGATAGAGCACATACTTCAGACATATAGATACCGGGAGCAGAGGAAAGCCGTTCTTTCCGTACTCACCTACATTGTACCCGGAGCATCCCTCATACTGGGAAACCGCTTCCTTGCGGGCACGGTATTCCTGACGTCCTTCTTGTTTTTCACGTTGCTGGCATTACTTTCCCGGGTATTCACCTTCAACATTTATCCTTACAGTCCCGGCTGGCTTACTTTACTGTCCGTTCTGATGATGGCCGTTACATATACGCTGTCATTAATTTATACGCGCAAGAGGTTGAAAAAGGGATGGCTTTAGAAGGCTCCATAAGGGAATTCGGCCTGGCCGACATACTCCAGCTTCTTTACTACCAGAAGAAAACAGGCGTTCTCTATGTCGAAGGCACCCTGGACAGGGTTAAGGTGTATTTTAATGAGGGTAATGTGGTGGCCACCAAGTCTTCAAAGAGGCCCGAGGACGGCAGGCTTGGGAGAATCCTGGTTAAAAAGGGCCTGCTGTCGGAAGACGACCTGAATGGACTCCTCGAGGAACAGAAGAGTTCCGTTACAAGACTTGGCTCTCTGATAATCAAAAAGGGTCTTGTCACAAGGGAGGACCTGACAGAGATCATAACGAGGCAGATTATAGACCAGGTCGTCCATATTTTCTCCTGGAAAGAGGGGACCTATGAGTTTGAACCCCAGGGGGTACCGATAGATAAGGATCTCGGCATATCCCTTGACACCCAGCATATCCTGATGGAGGGGCTGAGGATAGTTGATGAGTGGTCTGTCGTTGACGGGATACTGACACTGGATACTGTCTTCCAAAGGACGGATAAACCCCTTGAGGAGGACCTGACGGAACAGGAAAAGGAGACTTTGTTATACATTGATGGAGAAAATGACGTCAGTACCGTTGTAGAACTCTCGGCGGGTGATGACCTGGCTATCTCAAAAAGCCTGGTTTCATTCCTTGAGAATGGGTTGATAGAACCGGTTGAACGTGGCGAGGAGATAAAGGAGGCGGTTGCACAAAAGAGCACCCTTGTTCCCGGAATATTGATATATCTTATACCTGTTCTGCTCCTGCTTGCCTTTGCAGTCTCAACGGTCCCGTTACTGTGGAGGGAGTTTGCTCTTTTTAAACGGCTCTCTGCAACAAGTAAAATCGAACATGTGAGGGAATCCATCGAAGAGTACCGGATGTTGAAGGGACGCTATCCTGAGACCTTGCCGGCAGGGACGATAAAAGACCCCTGGAACAATCGGTTTTTCTATGAACCAACGGAAAGTGGATTCAGGTTATTCAGCGCCGGACCTGATAAAAAGCCTGATACGGGGGATGATATATTTTGACGGAAACAGGTAAAAAAAAGGCCGTTATACTTCTCAGTGGCGGCATAGACTCCTCCACAACCCTTGCAATAGCCTTATCCGAGGGCTTTCAGTGTTACGCCCTGACATTCGATTACTCACAGAGGCACGGAAGGGAACTTGAATCAGCCGGGAGGGTGGCTGAATCCACCGGAGCGGATAAACACCTCGTTATCAGTTTTGATCTGCGGGAGATTGGAGGCTCTGCCCTTACCAGCCCGGACATATCCGTACCGAGGGAGAAATCCCCGGGGGCTATCCCCGTAACCTATGTACCTGCCAGAAATACGATCTTCTTATCCTTCGCCCTCGGCTGGGCCGAGGTGCTTGGGGCTTCGGATATCTTTATTGGAGCAAACTCCGTTGATTACAGCGGATATCCGGACTGCAGGCCGGAATACCTGAGGGCCTTTGAAGAGATGGCAAATCTTGCGACAAGGGCCTCTGTGGAAGGAGAGCTCGGGTTCAGGATCAGGGCGCCTCTGCTTTACCTCACAAAGGGTGAGATCATCCGTAAGGGCAGGGAACTGGGGCTTGATTACGGACTCACCTGGAGCTGCTATGACCCGACCCCCGAAGGCAGGCCCTGCCTTGTCTGTGACAGTTGCCGTTACAGGAACAAGGGCTTTCAGGAAGCCGGACTACCTGACCCGCTGCTTTCACAGCAGCCTGGGTAGAAGTCCCACGATCATACCTGCCATCACATAGAGCAGTATCGTCCTGTTTCTCTCTGCATGGACCCCGGGCAGGGCAAACTGAACCGTTGATCCCGTAACAGGGGTAATTATAGCACTTTGAATGACGATATATGTTATCATTATCACTTGAGAAATCCTAAATATCCGGAGTCATCATGAAAATCCTTCTTACCGGTGGTGCGGGCTTTATTGGATCCAACGTAGTTGATGGCTATATTGAGGCGGGACATGAGGTTGTAATCATTGACAACCTTTTTACCGGACGGACTGAAAACATCAATCACGCTGCAAGGTTCTACCTCCTTGATGTACGATCTGAGGAGGTCGAGAAGGTATTTGCCATTGAAAGGCCGGACATTGTAAACCATCATGCCGCCCAGATGTCCGTCCCTGCTTCCGTCGAGGACCCCTTCTTTGATGCAGATACCAACATAATGGGCCTGCTGAACCTCCTGGAGAACTCTGTTCGTTTCGGGGTGAAGAAGTTTATCTTCATATCGACCGGAGGGGCGGTGTATGGTGAGAAGGACAATATACCGACACCTGAAACAGAAGCACCGGAACCCCTTTCACCGTATGCCATAACCAAACTCTCTTCCGAATACTACCTGAAGTTCTACAGGAATCATTATGATCTCGATTACACGGTGTTACGGTATGCCAATATTTACGGGCCCAGACAGGTCCCCCATGGTGAGGCGGGAGTTGTAGCCATCTTCATGAAACAGCTCCGTGATTCAGTTGTCCCCAAAATCTATAACTACCCTGAAGCCCCCGACGGCATGACAAGGGATTACTGTTATGTGGGTGACGCGGCAAAGGCCAATATCCTTGCACTTTCAAGTGGGCAGGGAGAAACAATAAACATCGGCACCTCCCTGGAGACGACCACAGGGGCACTCTACCGCGAAATACTGGAAATCATGAGAAGCCACGGCCTCGCCGATGACAGGAAATTCGATTCCCCCCTCAGGGGAACTGCAAGACCGGGGGACCTGCGGAGAAGCGCCCTCGATATCAGCAAGGCGGCAGCAGTACTCGGATGGTCACCGGAATATGACCTCAAACGGGGTCTTCAGGAGACAATTAAACATGAAATCATCGAACCCGGCAATCACGAAATAAAATGAACCTCTGGGACCGTCTTATTGAACTTGTTAGGGAAAGGGCCTTCAAGTACAGTGAGGAGCCTTCATTCAGACTTTCCTCCGGGAATGTAAGCAGATATTACTTCAACCTCAAACAGGTAAACTATACCCCCGAGGGCCTCTATATCACGGGAAGACTCGTATATGAGGAGATACAGGAGAGGGGCCTCAGGCCCAGGGCCGTCGGAGGACTGACCCTCGGGGCAGATCCCATAGCAATGGCAGTGGCGAGACATTCCTTTGATACGAAAAACCCTATAGATGCCTTTGTAATCAGAAAGGAGCCCAAGGGACACGGTATGGGCAGGCAGGTTGAAGGCAATCTCAGGAGCGGCGACCCCGTGGTGGTCCTCGAGGATGTTGTAACAACCGGGGGATCGACAATAAAGGCAATCGATGCGGCTGAGGGATTCGGCCTCGAGATACTCGGGGTAATAGCATTGCTTGACAGGTGTGAAGAGGGGGGAAGGGAAAATATCGAAAGGAGAGGGTATCCCTTTCATTCAATCCTTACGATTAATGATATAATTAAAGCTTAAGTTTATTTAAGAGACGGTTCCAGCCGTTTAACCCGTTTGAACCACTGAAACGGTTGAAACCCTCTTCTTATTGAAACGGCTGAAACCGTCTTTTTACTGAAACGAAGGACCGTTTGATCCAAAATAATAGAGAATATAGAGTAATGATAGATTTACATACTCATAGCATCTTCAGCGACGGCGAACTCATACCTGCCGAGCTTATTAGACGGGCCTGCGTTAAGGGATACAGGGCAATAGCCATAACCGATCATATGGACTCCTCGAACATGGATTTCATAATACCGAGAATAGCAGCCATTGCCAGGGAGTTCAACGGGGTCCAGCCGGTAAGGGTCATCCCGGGGACCGAAATTACCCATGCCCTCCCGGGGCAGCTTCCGGACCTTGTAAAAAAGGCCCGGGAACTTGGTGCCGAGGTGGTTGTAGTTCATGGTGAAACCATTGTCGAACCCGTCATCGAGGGGACAAACAGGGCCTCCATAGAGGCGGGTGCGGATATCCTGGCACATCCCGGCCTTATTTCTGAAGAAGATGTGATCCTTGCTGCAGAAAAGGGGGTTTCCCTTGAATTGAGCGGCCGGAAGGGACACAGTCTCTCCAATGGCCATGTGGCTTCCCTGGCTGTTAAACATGGCGCCACACTGGTAATAAATACCGATGCCCATTCCCCCGGAGATTTAATAAACAGGTCATTTGCTGAAGAGATAATCCTCTCGGCAGGGCTCGACAGGAAACAGATAGACTCAATTTTTAGGAATGCCGAAAAAATATCAAAGATATAAAAACTGCTTTGCTTAATAACTAAACCGCTGAACCGCTCAGTTTAGGTTATAATAATCCTGCTCAGTGCAATATATAACGAAAGACCCGGACTACATGGAGGAAAAAAATGCCGAAACCGATCAAAAAACGAACCCATAAGAAAGGTATCGCAGAGCAAGAGGTCCTCTCCTTTTATCAAAGATTCAGGGACTACTATGAAGGCAACCGACGATTTGTCCACATTGTAGCCGGCATCCTGATACTCGTTCTCATAGCAGTCTCCTTCAGCATATATTACAACAGGCGTTTAAACAATGAAGCTGCTACCCTTGAGTATGAGGGATACAAGTTATATCAAGGGCTTTATACAACAAACGACGCAAAGAAAAAAGAACGGCTGAATAAGGCATACAAAGACTTTCAAGCTGCCCTGAAAATGAAAAGTTCGCCGGTAAGGCTTCTATACAAGTCCTACACCGAATACAAACTCGGCAAAAAAGACGAAGCCCTCATTACCTTAAAAAAGCTCGTAAAGAAATATTCATCCGATAGTGAAATCGTCCCTGTTGCGTACTACAAGATTGCCATGATAGAGCTTGAAAAGGGCGATAAAGAGGCGGCCCTCAAGACCCTCGACACACTCTTCAACCTGAAAAACAGCCCCTTCTTTAAGGATGTTGCGCTATTTGAAAAGGGACGGATCCTCGAGAGCCTCGGCAGGAAGGATGAGGCATTGAGGGCATTCAAAATCCTTGTTGACAGCTTCCCGGAATCCCCCTATTACAGCACTGCCCTGGCCAGAATAAAGAATGAGGAAGGGCCTTCCGGTAAAAAGGGGACGGACAAAAAAGAGAATAAGAAGGCCGTTAAAAAATAAGGGGCTAATCCCGATAGGGGAGGTAGATAAGTTCACCGGGCCTCAGACGCCTTGGATCCACCCCGCTGTTGAGGGCATAAAGCTTCCTTCTTGATACCCGGTATTTACCGGCTATATCATAAAGGGTATCCCCGGCCTGAACTACATAGGGTACGGACCTCGACCTGTTGGGCCTACTGATCACACGCCCCCTCTTGGCATTCACAGGGGGCAGGTAAATCATCGAGCCCGGCCTCAGTCTTCTCGGACTGATTCCCTTATTCAGGGCATAAACTTCCTTTTGCGGCACCCCGTAACGTTCAGCAATCTCGGAGATGGTGTCCCCCTGCCTGATTACATAAGGTATCCTGGGCATCCTGTCCCTTGCAGAGGCATTCTCAAAACACCTCCTGAAAACCTCTCCCATCCCCTTGGGTATCCTCACGGTATAGGTCCTTAAATTCGGAGGTGTACACCACCTTTTGAGTTCAGGGTTCAATCCCCTGATCACCTTCAGCGAGGTGGCGGCACATCTGGCAATGAACGAGAGGGATGCAGGATGATTTATGGTTACCGCTTCAAAGGAAATCGGTCTGTGGTAGTCGATATCATTAAATCCATACGCCTCGGGATCGGAGGCGATAGTCCCTGCAGCAATAAACTTTGAGACGTAATTCCTTGTCTCCCTCTTCAGGTAATAATGCGACCGGGCAATCTTCCAGTAGTCATCTGTTCTGCTCCTTCTGATAGCCCTCCTCACACGGCCCTCACCTGCGTTATAGGCGGCAAGGGCAAGGGGCCAGGAATCGAATTGATCGTAGAGGGAACTCAGGTAGCGGGCGGCAGCCCTTGTTGACTTTACCGGATCCCGCCTCTCATCTACCCAATAATTGATTTTCAAACCATACCTTTTGGCTGTTGCCGAGATAAACTGCCAGGGCCCCACGGCACGGGCGTGCGACCGGGCGGCTGTATTATATCCACTCTCGATCAGGGGCAAGAAGGTCAGATCCTCGGGAAGACCCTCCTCCTTTAAGATATCCCTGATCAGGGGCAGATACCTTCCTGAGCGCTCAAGCCACTTTGCAAATGTTTTCCGTCTCCTGGTGGTATACAGGGCTATCTGTCTCTCAATGGATGAACGGGCAAGGACGTTCTGTGAATAGGACGCAAGAATCACATATTCACTGCGCTGCTGCTCCATACTGGAGATAACCGTATCTTCATCCTGAGAGATTTCATTGTTCAGGCATACCATCCCCTGATCCTCTTCACGGAAAAAGAACTCCCCGGCAGATTGGGCCGGCGGAAAGGGAGAAAAACCCTCCAGTCCCTCCGGGGTATCTGCAGCAACCTTCCCGGGAAGAAAAAGGGGACCAATCAGTATGAATACTAAAAAGACGGGTATGCGGATTAAAGGGTTGTCCACTATATCGAGAAGTGTAACTTTATTCCTTATCGGCATTAAATCCTCCTGACTCGCAATAAACAGATAGATCTATAAAAACACTCCCCTCCCTGGGCATCCGGAACAGGACCGAAGCCTTACAATTTTTCCCGATTCCATGCCCTTTTGTCAACGCCTTTAATCCCCGGCACAATCTTATCAACAGATTTAAGACATGAAAAAACACCTGGGTTAGTCACGAAGTGCATTGACGGTTCAGGTGATTATTATACTCTACCTCCCAAAAACCTCATTAAATAGAGTCTGTGTATAAACTGCCGTTTTTTATTTCTGTCATACCCGAAGTCTGTAGTCGGGTATCCAGAACTTATTGAAAAGACTGGATTCCGGCTTAAGGACTGCCGGAATGACAGATAGAGGGACTGATTTTATACACAGACTTTAAATAAAGTCTGTGTATAAACCACAGTCATTCCCGCAATCCCGAACGCATTCGGGAGTCGGGAATCCTTCTTAAAGACAGATTCCGGACAAGCCGGAATGACAGAAAAAACACGGTTGTTTGTCATGCTAAATTTATTTCAGGGGTGACATTTACAGAGTTTTTAGACAGGCTCAGCGGCCTAAATGCTGCGGAATCGCCGCCGGATTCCCTGAAAAACTTGCAATATTATTCCCCAGTTCCTATAATTTAATGGTGCTTTCAAAGACTATTAGCGCAACCCTCATAGGAATAGAGGCCCTCCCTGCAGAGGTGGAGGTCGACATTACCTCCAAGGGACTTCCCCACTTCTCCCTGGTCGGTCTCCCCGATACAGCGGTCAAGGAAAGCAGGGACCGTGTCCGGGCAGCCCTGAAGAACTCGGGTTTTATCTTTCCCCTCAAACAGGTAACCGTAAACCTCGCACCTGCCGATCTCAAGAAGGAGGGCTCCGCTTTTGACCTTCCGATAGCGGTTGGTATACTTGGATCTGAAGAGGTCCTCAAGCCTGAAGCCTCCGCTGACTTTATGATAACCGGCGAACTCTCACTCGACGGAAGACTCAAGCCTGTAAAAGGGGCGCTCTCAATGGCAATCAAGGCAAGGGAGATGGGCCTGAAGGGAATCATCCTTCCGGAAAAAAATGCCCCCGAAGCAGCAGTAGTTGAGGGACTGTCCGTTTATGGAATGGAGTCTCTCATTAAGGTAATCGAGTTTCTGAACGACTCCCGGAGCACCTCTCCGCATGAGGTAAACCTTCAAGACATCCTTAATCTCGCATCCTGCTATGATGAAGATTTCTCGGAGGTAAAGGGGCAGGAACATGCAAAACGGGCACTCGAGGTTGCAGCCTCCGGAGGACACAACATACTCATGATCGGCCCGCCCGGTTCCGGCAAGACAATGCTTGCCAGGAGGCTGTCCGCCATTCTACCAAACATGACATTCGATGAGGCACTTGAAACAACAAGGATACACAGTGTGGCGGGGACCCTTAACTCAGGCCAGTCACTCCTTGCCGTAAGGCCTTTCAGGGCACCACACCATACCATCTCAGATGTAGCCCTCATCGGAGGGGGACAATTCCCGAAGCCCGGCGAGGTATCACTGTCACACAATGGGGTTTTATTTCTCGATGAACTTCCGGAGTTTAAGAGGAACGTCCTTGAGGTCCTGAGACAGCCCCTTGAAAACGGTGAGGTAACCGTTTCGCGGGCAATAGCCTCGGTGAATTATCCGGCGAGGTTCATGCTTGTCGCTGCAATGAACCCCTGTCCCTGCGGCTACATCAGGGACGAGAAGCATCAGTGCACATGCACACCTTCGCAGGTACACAGGTACAGAACCCGGGTGTCCGGGCCCTTGCTCGACCGTATAGATATCCATATTGAGGTACCCGCCGTTGAGTACAAGGAACTGTCTTCAAGCACAACAGGCGAGAGTTCAGAGGTTATCAGGGATCGTGTAATCAGGGCCAGGGAACTCCAGCTTAAGCGGTTCAGCAAGGATAAGATCTACTGTAACGGACAGATGAGGACCAGGCATATCAAGAAGCATTGTATACTCACAAAGGAGGCAAAGAGTATCCTTGAAACCGCTATGCATAAACTCTCCCTCTCTGCAAGGGCGTACACCCGTATCCTCAAGGTCTCAAGGAGCATTGCCGATCTTGAGGCGTCTGAACATATACAGCCCTACCATGTCTCTGAGGCAATTCAGTACCGTACCCTGGACAGGGGGACGTTTTAATGAAAAGAGTAATCGCCATAGACGGTCCGTCCGGTGCCGGCAAGAGCACGGTTGCAAGGATACTCGCTGAGAGGCTCGGGTTTCAGTACCTTGACACCGGGGCCCTTTACAGGGCCGTTGCACTTTTTCTCAGGAGAAAGGGACTGGATGACGGGATAACGGATGAACAGATCAGGGAGGCGCTTCATGATCTCTTCATAGACTTCCCGGATGGCAGGACCCTGATAAACGGTGAGGATGTCTCCGACGAAATAAGGACGCCGGAGATCGGCCATTACTCCTCTGTCTTTTCAGCCAGAAGACCTGTCAGGGAATTCCTCCTTGATATCCAGAGGGGATATCCCCGGAGGCATGACACCGTGGTTGAAGGAAGGGATATGGGGACAGTGGTGTTCCCCACGGCATGGAGGAAGTTATTCCTCGATGCCTCCGGAGAGGAACGGGCAAGGAGGAGATATCTTCAGCTCAAGACCGCGGGTAAGGACATCACCATGGAAGATGCTGTCAAGGATATCAGGGAAAGGGACATCCGTGATTCAAGCCGAGAAATCGCCCCCCTGAAAAGGGCCTCCGATGCCCTCTATATCGATACCACCTCCATGGATATCGAGGATACTGTAAAAAAGATAATGGAAGTTTTATAATACCCCATTATCGGCTTTTACCATACCATGGAAATACACATCGCCAAGATGGCCGGGTTCTGTTTCGGCGTCAAGCGTGCCGTTGAAATCGCCTTTGAGACCGCTACCGCTGCCCCAGGCAGAAAGGTGGGAACCCTTGGCCCCATCATCCATAACCCGCAGGTAGTCAACATGCTTAAAGAGTCAGGTGTTCTTCCGCTGAGTGAAGATGCTGAAGACGTCGGCGATTTCGATACAATCATTATCCGCACACATGGTGTCCCTTCCGGGCTCTTCGACTCTCTGAAAGAGAGGAAATTCGACCTGATAGACGCCACATGCCCATTTGTAAAAAAGGCCCAGCAATATGCTAAACTCCTGAAGGAGGAGGGCTACCAGGTATTAATCTTGGGCGACGGCAACCACCCTGAGGTAAAGGGAATACTCAGTTATGCCGGAGCGGGCGCACTGGTAGTGGGGAGTGATGATGAGCTGCCGGGGCTCAAGGACAGGGTCGGTGTGGTTGTTCAGACAACACAGCCCATTGATGCCCTGAAAAGACTCTTAAACAGTATAGTTGAGACTTCCAGGGAGATAAAGGTTTATAATACCATATGCAGTTCTACTGCTTTGCGCCTCAGGGAGACGGAAGAACTTGCCGGTAAGGTTGACATCATGGTTGTTGTGGGAGGAAAAAACAGCGCCAACACCAGACAACTGACCACTCTATGCAGGAGAATCGGTGTTGAGACGCATCACATTGAAACTACCGGGGAACTGAGTCCGTCATGGTTTAAAGGGATAAACAAGGTCGGTATTACCGCAGGTGCATCCACTCCCGAATGGATTATTAAAGAAGTGCTGGAAAGGATCGAGGATTTCCATGAATAATGTATTCTTTATTCTTTTAAAGAATCTGTTATTATATAGAAGCATAAATAAAGGGAGGAGGTCATTTTGCTCATGGACACACACGAAAAGGAATTAGCCGATCTTTATTCAGATACAATTCCCGCGATTGAAGAAGGCACGGTTCTGAAAGGAAAAATTATAGCCATCAAAGACGACACCGCTGTTATCGATATAGGGTTCAAGTCTGAGGGATTTATCCCCCTCTATGAATTCCCAAAGGAAGAGAGAGAAGACATTCATGTAGGAAGTGAAGTTGAGGTTTATGTGTCAAGGCTCGACTCGGAAGGCATGATTAAGGTATCGATTGAGCGGGCAAGAACGATCCGGGTCTATCGGGAACTCCAGGATGCTGAAAAGACGGGTGTCCCCCTTGAGGCAGTGGTCCAGGAACGTATAAAGGGAGGCTACAGGGTCAGCATCAAGGGGATAAAGGGCTTTATGCCCGGTTCCCATGCAGACATAAAGCCACTGAAGAATCCCGACTCGCACCTGGGCGAGAAGGTACTTGTAAAGGTGCTGAAACTAAATCCCAAAATGACCAATATCGTTGTATCCAGGCGCGAGGTCCTTGAAGAAGAAAGGAAGAGACTGAAAGAGAAAACCCTTACGGATTTAAAGGCCGGCGCACTGATAAAAGGGGTCGTCAAGAACATCACCGATTATGGTGTCTTTATCGACCTTGGCGGTATTGACGGACTCCTGCATATCTCCGACATCTCATGGGGACGGGTACGACACCCCTCTGATGTGTTTAAACCCGACCAGGAGGTCGAGGTTGTTGTCATCAGTTTCGATCCCGAGACGGACAAGGTAACCCTGGGCTATAAGCAGAAGAGACCGGACCCATGGACAAACATTGACGAGAAATACCCCGAGGGCAAGGTGGTAAACGGGAAGGTGGTAAGCCTGACCGATTACGGGGCATTCATAGAGATTGAGGAAGGTGTCGAGGGGCTGGTACATGTATCCGAGATTGACTGGTCATCGAGACCCAAGCACCCTTCACACTATATAGAGATCGGAGATTATGTAGATGCAAAGGTGCTGAATGTAATCCCGGAACAGAAGAGGATCTCCCTTGGCATCAAGCAGCTTAAACCCAAGCCGTGGGATGTGGTCGCCCGTAAATACGAACCCGGACAGCATGTGATCGGCAAGGTGAGAAGCCTTACGGAGTTTGGCGCCTTTATAGAGATACCGGAAGGTGTGGATGCCCTCCTCCACATATCCGATATGTCATGGACCCGGCATATAAAGCACCCCTCGGAGCTCCTGCGAAAGGGCCAGAAGATTGAGACGGTTGTCTTAAGTCTGGAGCCCGACAAGGAGAGGATGGCACTTGGATTCAAGCAGCTCGCATCCGATCCATGGGAAGAGGAGATCCCTTCCCGGTTCCATCTCGGGGATGATGTAAAATGCTGCATCCTCAGGCATACTGAATATGGCATCTTTGTTGAAATAGAAGGGTTTGTTGAAGGCCTTATCTACTCGTCCGAGATGGACACCTCCGACAAAGGGACGGAAGAGCAGTTGAAGGAAGGTGACGAGCTGATTGCAAGGATAATCAAGCTCGACTTCGAGGGACGAAAGATCGGTCTGAGTCTGAAGAATACCAACCATGAGCAGGAGGTTGAGGTTTAAATATTATTCATGGGGAATCTCCCGGGATAGAGGACCTTCACTGCAATGAAAAAACTTTGTTTTATTATCTCCGGTCTCCTTTTCGCCACCATCCTCTTCAGCGTAGTCTTTGCACTCATCAGCCGGAATATGCCCATAGGCGAGAAGGTGGCGCTTGTAAAGGTTGTGGGGCCGATAGTCTCATCCTCTGATGTTATTAATGAGCTGACGAAATACAGGAAAGACTCCTCTGTGAAGTCCGTTATCCTGAGGGTGGACAGCCCGGGAGGAGCAGTAGCGCCTTCACAGGAGATCTATGAGGAGGTTGAAAAGCTCCGGAAGGAAAAGCCCGTAGTTGTCTCAATGGGGTCCGTTGCCGCATCGGGCGGTTATTACATCGCTGCCCCTGCCACAAAGATATTTGCCAACCCCGGTACGGTTACAGGCTCCATAGGGGTGATCATGGAGATACCAAACGTCAAGGGACTTATGGATAAGCTGGGTATCAAGACGGAGGTCATAAAAAGCGGCAGGCATAAGGATCTTGCCTCGGTATTCAGGGGGATCGGAAAAGAGGAGAGACAGATCCTGCAGAATGTCCTCGACGATGTCCACAAACAGTTCATACGGGCCGTTTCTAAGGGAAGGAATATCCCCTATGACGTGATCAAGAAAATTGCCGATGGAAGGGTCTTCACGGGAAGGCAGGCCAAGGAAAAGGGACTCGTAGATGAACTCGGTAACCTGCAGGATGCCATCATGGAGGCGGCAAGGCTTGGGGGAATCAAGGGAGAACCCCGTGTGGTAACTAAAAAGGAGAAAACCTCGGTGCTGGAATTCCTGACGGGCTCAACGCCTGACAGATTCAGGGAGCTGTTCACCTTTATCAAACTTAACTACATGATGTACTATTAAGAGGAGGGTATGATGACAAGATCCGAGCTTATAGAAAAGGTTTCTGAAAGCCTGGAGGGCTTCACTATCAAGCAGACAGAGATCATCGTTGAGACCTTCTTTGACTCAATAAAGGATGCCCTGAGCAAGGGCGAAAAGGTCGAACTGCGCGGATTCGGAAACTTCAGACTGAAAAACAGAAAACCACGCAAGGCACGAAACCCTAAAACCGGAGAGTCCGTTGTTGTCCCTGAAAAGAGGGTCGTACATTTCAAGACGGGAAAGGAACTCAGGGATTTGCTTAATCCCCAGATGAAGTGAACAGAAGGAACTTTCTCGCACTCTCAATCAAGGTATTCTTTTCCGCCCTGTTTGCGGTTTTTGCCGCACTCGCAATCTCGTTCCTCTACCCGTCCCGAATCAGGAAAAAAACCCTCCACTTTATAGAGGTTCTCGATGAGGACAACCTTCCACGCAGGGGAGTCAAGACGGTGGTCTTCTCCTACAAAAGGAAGCGCCGCACCATCAACAGCAGGGCCTTTGTTGTCAGACATAAGGACAGGCTCTTTGCACTGTCCCCTGTATGCAGCCACCTTGGCTGTCTTGTAAACTGGCACAGGTCAAAGGAAAAGTTCCTCTGCCCCTGTCACGGCGGGAAATACGATATCGAGGGTAAAGTGATAGGAGGCCCACCACCCGCGCCCCTGACGCGCCTGCCCCTCAGGGTCCGGGATGGAAAGGCATATATTGGTCTGAGGATATAGCATTATGGGACAAATACTCGACTGGCTGGACAGCCGGTTCGGCATAAAGATGCCTCACAGGAGATTCCTTGAAAGACCCCTGCCGGAAAGGGTCGGTTATCTGTACTGTCTCGGGGGTGTGGCATTGACGCTTTTTATCTCCCTCTTTGTGACAGGCCTTCTACTGTCCTTTTACTATATCCCATCTGAAGATGAGGCCTTTCACAGCATACTCAGGATCACGAGGGAGGTAAGATTCGGGTGGTTCATACGGAGCCTCCACAAGTGGAGCGCCCAGTTGCTCATTTTATCCATTATCCTTCATACACTCCGTGTAATCCTTCACCGTGCTTACAGGCCGCCAAGGGAGCTGAACTGGATTGCAGGCACATTGACCCTTGCGGTGGCCCTGGCATCGGGGTTTACGGGGTATCTGCTGCCGTGGGATCAGAAGGCCTACTGGGCTACAGAGGTAGGAACCTCCATGGCAAAAACCGTTCCATTCATCGGTAAGGGGCTGCTCTATCTCCTGAGAGGCGGCCCCGATGTGGACGGCGCCACACTGATCAGGTTCTACAGCCTGCATGTCCTCTGGCTGCCGCTCATCATGATACTGCTCCTGTGGGCACATTTTCATATGGTTAAACGGCAGGGGATCTCAGGCGGGTTATAACTCCCTCCTACCCTCAAGGGCCTTGCTCAGGGTCACCTCGTCGGCAAACTCAATATCCCCGCCCATTGGAAGACCGTAAGCAATCCGTGTTATGTTGAGGTTATAGGGCGATAGTATCTCCTTTATGTACTGGGCGGTCATCTCCCCCCTGGTGTTGGGATTTGTAGCAATGATCACCTCCTTGATGTCGGAGTTCTTCACCCGGGCTTCAAGTTCCTTTATTTTCAGCCTCTCAGGAGTAATCCCGTCGATGGGCGAAAGGGCGCCAAGAAGGACATGATAGGTACCTCTGAAGGAGCGGATCCGCTCAAACACCATTATGTTGCTTGGCTCCTCAACCACACATATCCTCTGTTGGTCTCTTGATCCGTCAAGGCAGATGTTGCAATAGTCTTCCTCCGTGATATTGAAACACCTCTTGCAGAAACCGGCCTTCTCCTTTACATTGATTATTGCATCGGCAATCGCCCTGGCCTCCTCATAGGGCATGGCAAGGATGAAATACGCAAGTCTCTGTGCAGTCTTTCTGCCAATACCGGGAAGTCGGGTAAGGGCCTCGATCAGTGTCTCAATTAAGCCTTTCACTTACCGAACATGTCCCCGAGATTACCCATACCCGGGAGTTGAAGACCTCCGGTCAACTTGGACATCTCCGCCTGTACCATCTCCTGTGCCCTTCTGAGTGCCTCATTACAGGCAGCCACCACAAGGTCCTGAAGCATATCCAGATCCTCGGGATTCACCACCTCTTTCTCAATCCTGACCGACAAGAGTTCTCCGGCGCCATTTGCAACTGCGGTGACCATGCCGCCCCCGGCCGTGGCTTCCACGGTCTTTGATTTTGCCTCGTCCTGAACCTTGGCCATTTCTGCCTGAATCTTCTGGGCCTGACGCATTAAATCTCCAAGCATCTTCTTAGACATTTGTCTTCCTCCTCTCGATGATTCTTCCCCCAAGGCCTTCCAAAACCTTTCTCTCCGCAGGGGTTATCTTTGATCTTTCCTTCCTTTTATTTGCTTTTTTTTTAACTATCTCAATCCTGCTGATGTTCTCAAATCCGCTCCCCCCCTTTTCCCGTAACCAGCCGAGAAGCGAATCAAAGTGCTTCTGCACCGACTCGGCATGAATGGCATGTCCGCCGTTGAAGACCAGGGAAAGCCGGTCCTTGTCAATCCTCGGCTCAGCATTACGGAGCTTGGATGCAAGGATTGCATCCTCCTCATCAATCCTTGAAATCACCCCCTCCCACGCAGTTTGAAGGGTATCCGCATCCAATGATTCCCGCCCGGAATCCGTCTTCCTGTTACCGGATACCTCCTCGGGGGCCTTCCTTTCCTGAGGGTGTGGTACCTCGGGCACAGGATCCGCTAAGGCCGACCCGAATTTCTCAAGCCTCTCGATTATCTCGCCCACGGGCCTTAAACTCCCGAGCATTGAAGCCCTTAAGAGCGCCATCTCCAAAGCCACTCTCGGGGAGTAGGCATTCCTGACATCGGCCTCTGCCTTTATCATCTCTGAAAGCAACACTGCAAGTTCCTCTACCGTGGTCGCCGGGATTTTGCTCTTTATGTAATTGCGTTCACCTTCCGAAAGCTCCTGAAGGTTTTCACCTCCTGAAACCTGGGCAGCCAAAAAGTCCCTTATGAAGCGGATGAGGTCCCTCACGAGGTTCTTCAGGTCTATTCCCCTTTCGTAGGCATTGTCGATCTGTGCAAAGATCTCCTTTCCGTTACCCCCCAATATAGAGTCCGCCAGGCTTATGATTATTTCCACATCCGACAGCCCGAGGAGGTCTCTCACCGCGGAATCCGTTATGTCTGAAGAAAAGGCCGAGAGCTGGTCGAGGAGGGTCAGAGCATCCCTCATGCTGCCATCGGCTGCACGAAGAATCAGTTCTATCGCCTGTCCTGTTATTGCTATCCCCTCTTCATCGGTTATCCTCTTTATATGCGCCTTCATGACACCGGACCTCACCCTGCTGAAAGTAAGGTGTTGACAGCGGGACATCACCGTAATCGGTATCTTATGAGGAGCGGTTGTTGCAAGGACAAATATCACATGGGGTGGTGGTTCCTCAAGCGTCTTGAGGAGGGCATTGAAGGCTGACTGGCTCAGCATATGCGCCTCATCAATTATATAGACCTTGTACCTTCCCGAGGATGGGGCGTATTTTACCCGCTCTCTGAGATCGCGGATATCATCGACACTGTTGTTTGACGCCCCGTCGATCTCCATGACATCCACGGAGTACCCCTCGGAGATTGCCCTGCAGGCATTGCACTCCCCGCAAGGATCTGTCGTGGGACCGGATTCACAGTTGAGCGCCTTGGAAAGAATCCTGGCTGTCGAGGTCTTGCCAACTCCCCTGGGACCTGAAAAAAGATAGGCATGGGCAATCCTGTCCTGCGAGATTGCGTTTTTCAGGATCGTACTTACAGTGTTCTGTCCAACAAGCTCGTCAAACCCCTTGGGTCTCCATTTCCTTGCAAGAACAATATAGCTCATATTTTTTTATACGCTCAAGATTGAGGTTGCGGTTGAGAAGCGCGGGGTTTAACCCGCGCCTCCATCTCTGTCTTAAGCCTGCGCATCTATTGTCTCCTCAATGCAGCCGGGCAACAACTGACTGCGGCACCGATTAGAGATGCTTACCGTTGCTCCCTTCCGGACCTGGCGGGGTTCACATCCTCCTCGTGCGCAGGGCTGCTACCCGACTGCATCCAGGAGATAAAGACCGTTACCGGGTATTCGCAAGCTGCCTGATGCAACTCAAATCCAGCGATGACATGCATCATGGACCGGGGTACTGACACAGAACAAAAACCTTTTTACAATGCATCTTGCCGAAAGCCCCGACCTTTGGTCGGAGAGCTTGACGGTACATCAACGGAATAAAGAAACCATGGCGGAGAGGGAGGGATTCGAACCCTCGGTAGAGCTACAAACCCTACACACGATTTCCAGTCGTGCCCCTTCAGCCGCTCGGGCACCTCTCCTTCGTAAAAAGAACCGGGATCAATTTTTATAGAGAAGGTGAAATTTTATCTACAGACTGGAATTATAGCACAATCATTCCCCCTTATCCAAACCCGGGTCCCGCGTCCGGGAAACAGGAACATGATTTCCGGGATTTCAAAAAATTGAATTTTTATGCCCCGTTATGTTAATCTTTCTGGCACTCTGTGCTGATCTTACAATGAGGTGTAACCTCATATAAAACACACGCCGTATAAAGTCTGTCCGGCGGGTTCCCGGATCTGTTAGACCGGGGTCGGCAGACCGGCGGAGGCCTAAAAAAACCAGAAGGAGGTAAAGAATGCCGGTAGTAACAATGAAAGAGCTGCTTGAAGCCGGTGTCCACTTCGGGCACCAGGTAAAACGATGGAATCCGAAGATGAAGAGGTATATCTTCGGGGAACGTAATGGTATCTACATAATCGATCTCCAGAAAACAATGAAGGGGGTGGAGGCCGCTTATAACTATATACGGGACATGGCCGCTGCCGGGCAGGACATCCTCTTTGTGGGCACGAAGAAACAGGCCCAGGACTCCATACGGGAAGAGGCGGAACGGTCAGGCGCATACTATATAAACCAGAGATGGCTCGGTGGTATGCTTACAAATTTTTTAACCATTAAAAAGAGCATCGAAAAACTGAAAAAGATCGAAAAACTGAAGAGTGACGGAACATATGACGCCCTCACAAAAAAAGAGGTTGCAAAACTGGAAAAAACAAGGATAAAGCTGGAAAAAAACCTTGGCGGCATCAAGGAGATGAAGGGTCTCCCGGGAGCGCTCTTCATAGTGGACCCAAAAAGGGAGAGGATCGCCGTGCTTGAGGCAATGAAGCTCTTAATACCCATAGTTGCCATTGTTGATACCAACTGCGACCCTGACGAGATAGACTATGTAATTCCCGGTAACGATGATGCCATCAGGGCTATCAAGCTCCTCACTTCACGCATGGCAAATGCCATCGTTGAGGGAAGGGACATGCTGAAGAAGAAACTGGAAGAAGAGGCAGAAGCGGCCCGGATCGATGAGAAAATAGAGATGGATGAATCACCGGAGGTCCCGGAAAGCAAGGGTGGAGAAGGACCAGGGAATCAAGCAAAGGAGGAGGTTGCAGAATGAGCGTCACAGCAGAAACGGTAAAAAAACTCCGGGATCAGACAGGTGCCGGTATGATGGACTGCAAGAAGGCCCTTTCAGAGACGGAGGGGGATATTGACAAGGCCGTTGACTTCCTCAGAAAGAAGGGGCTTGCTGCCGTAGAAAAGAGGGCAGGCAGGCAGGCATCTGAAGGAGTTATAGGTTCATACATCCATATGGAAAAGATCGGTGTCCTTGTTGAGGTGAATTGTGAGACCGATTTTGTGGCCCGGACCGATGAGTTCAGACAGTTTGCAAAGGACGTGGCCATGCATATTGCAGCTTCAAACCCACGCTATCTCTCAAGGGATAGCGTTCCCCCGGAGGTCATGGAAAGAGAAAAAGAGATCTACCGTGAACAGATCAAGGACAAGCCTGAACATGTGATAGACAGGATCGTTGAAGGTAAGCTCAAAAAATTCTATTCGGAATCCTGCCTTCTTGAGCAGGTCTTCGTTAAAGACCCGGATCAGAAGACAACAATAAAAGACCTCCTTACCGCGATGGTTGGTAAGATAGGTGAAAACATCGTTATCAGACGGTTTGTGAGGTTCCAGCTTGGTGAAACAACAGAAGCCTAAGGGGGGAAAACCAAAGTACAAAAGGATTCTCCTGAAGTTAAGCGGCGAGTCCCTTATGGGTAAACTGTCCTACGGGATAGAGTCATCCACTGTTGATTATATGGCGCAGGAGGTCAGATCGATTTATGACCTCGGCACCGAGATAGCGATAGTCATCGGGGGTGGGAACATATTCCGTGGCGTCGAAGGCTCTGTTAAGGGCATGGAGCGGGCAACTGCGGATTATATGGGAATGCTGGCCACTGTAATAAATGCCCTTGCCCTCCAGAACGCCCTTGAAAAGGTAGACATACCCACGAGGGTCCAGTCTGCTATTGAGTTGAGGGAACTGGCTGAACCCTATATCCGCCGCCGGGCGGTTCGTCATTTAGAGAAGGGCAGGGTTGTGATATTTGCAGCCGGAACCGGAAATCCTTACTTTACAACCGATACAGCGGCCTCACTGAGGGCCATGGAGATCGGGGCCGAAATAATTATGAAGGCAACAAGGGTTGACGGGATATATTCGGCCGACCCTCTAACACATCCCGACGCAAAGAAGTTCAGAAGGATCAGCTATATAGATGTTCTGAAAAAAGGGCTTCATGTAATGGACTCGACAGCTATCTCCCTCTGTATGGACAATTCCCTCCCCATTATGGTATTTAATGTAAAGAATAAGGGAAACATAAGAAAGGCTGTGGAGGGAAAGAACATCGGTACCTTTGTGGGAACCAAGTAGCTGTTGTTTCCACTAACCCAACCCTCTCTGGAGGAAGATATGGACAAGGAATTAAAAAAGAAGGCCAATGAGAAGATGAACCATTCCATTGAATTCCTGAAAAAGGACTTCGCAGCTGTAAGGACGGGACGGGCCTCACTTTCACTTTTTGATGGAATAATGGTGGATTACTACGGCACACAAACCCCTCTGAATCAGGTTGCAACGTTATCCGTACCGGAGCCGATGATGATAACCATCCAGCCCTGGGACCAGAACCTGATACCTGCAATCGAAAAGGCAATCCTCCAGTCGAACCTCGGGCTTAACCCGTCAAATGACGGGAAGATAATCAGGGTGGCCATACCCGCGCTTACGGAGGAGAGGAGGAAACAGCTTGTTAAGCTGGTAAAGAAACGTGCCGAGGAGGCAAGGGTAGCCATCAGGAATATAAGACGGGAGATCAATGAAGAACTCAGGAAGATGGAAAAGTCGAAGATAATCGGCGAAGATGTGCTGAAAAAGTCCCTTAACGAGATTCAGGAACTGACTGATCAGCATATAAAGAATGTTGATGTGACGTTAAAGCATAAAGAGGACGAGATCATGGAGGTATAACAAAGCGTTGGCTGAATACTTGAACCAAACTACAGGCAGGAGGATTTATGAATGCAAATTTCGTAGTAAAGGTTGAAGACGCCAGGTTACCCGATATCCAGAAGGCCTTGAAGGCCGCGGGGATCAAGGTCAGAAGCATAATCGAGGTTTTCAAGGAAGATACGGAAAAGAAAGAAGGGAAAGATGACAAAAAAGAAGAGTAAGAAAAAAGAGACACAAAAGGAATCCCCGGAGGAACGGAAGGCACAGCTCCGGAAACTCCTCATCACGAAGAGAGAAGAACTCCTTAAAGAGGCAAAGGAAGAGATCGGAAGGCTCGTAAGGGGCGAGAACAAGGAACTGGTGGAGACTGCCCTTGATGATGGTGACTGGTCGGTAATTGACCTTGCAGAAGACCTCAACCTACGGAAGCTCACCATACACAAAGAAAACCTCAACAAGATCGACGAGGCCCTCAGAAAGATCGATGAGGGGACCTACGGGATCTGCGAAGACTGCGGGACAGAGATAGATGAAGAGAGGCTCAAGGTTATCCCCTTTGCCATCTATTGTGTGGACTGCATGGAGCAAAGGGAGAAGCTGGAAGAGATGGAGCGGTAGCTTCTAATCATCGATCATATCCCCTTGTGGATATGCCACCCATTCCAGAAAAAGGCCACATGCCGGGGCGGTCGGCCCTGCAAGTCTCCGGTCCCTCCCAAGAACAATCCGCTCCATAGCCTGCGCATCAATCACACCCCTGCCCACCTCAAGCAGGGTACCGGCGATATTCCTTACCATATGCCTGAGGAAGGCATTTGCCTCAATAGCAATTCTTACAAGTCTCCCATGGAACCTCACTGTAAAGACCTCAAATTCGTTCAGTCGAGTTATTTCAATACGGTAAATCTCCCGTGTCGTAGTCCTGGCCCCGCACCCGCTTCCCTGGAAGGACCTGAAATCATATCTTCCAATGAGAGGCCCGGAGGCCACCCTCATGGCTCCAAGGTCAAGTGCCCCGTGAAAGTGGTATGAATATCTCGAAAGGAAGGGGCTCTGGACAGCAGAGTTATCTATCAGATAAAAATACCTCTTTGAACGGGCACTGTACCTGGGATTAAAACCATCACTACAGTACCCGGCGTCCATGATCCTGATATCGGGAGGAAGGAGGCTGTTTAAGGCCCGCTGGAAGACCTCGGGTGTCAGCCGGGATGAAGACCTGAAGGAAGCAACCTGTTCAATGGCATGCACCCCGGCATCCGTTCTGCCGGCGGAGATAACCTGCGTGTTCTCTCCCGTGACCTGCTCCAGTGCCCCCTCAAGGAGTCCCTGTATGGTCGGCATGTCGGGCTGAACCTGCCAGCCGGCATAACCCGTTCCGTCATACTGTATCGTTAGCCTTATATGCTTCAAAAGGTTTCCTCCTCAGAGATAGGGGATATTTTAACACAGAACCGTAATAATCATGAAAGATAAAGAGAATCCGTCACCGGAAAGGTCCGGTATAAAATTATCTTATAAAATACTCTTAACTTTTAATAGCTTATAGAGCACAAATCCGGGGTTTTTTATTGACAATGCCTACCCTTAATTGTTATAAAGAGAAGCTAAATCTTTATAAGGAGGTGTAATGTTATGAAGCTGGCAGTTTTTGTCAATAATTATAGTGAACCGGCCGTGCCTGATAGGTTAACGGCTGAAAAGCTCGGGATTGTCCTTGTCCAGAACGGTGTATATCACGCTGCCCTGAAGAAGGATGGAGGGGCTTCATCGGTCCTATCCAAAGATGCCAACTTTTATGCCCTTTCAGAGGACCTTCAGTCAAGGGGTTTTACCGATGCAGATGTAGACTCAAAGGTAAAGGTGATCAACTACGACGACCTCGTAGACTTGATCTTTAACGACTATGAAAAAAACATTTGGCTATAAAGGAGGTCTGAAATGGGTAAACTGACTTTAGGTTGTTTTTCATCTCTTGTAGGGTCCATGACGCTTGATTTCGCCGTAAAGCTCTCTGAGGCGGCAGTCAGGAAGGGACATGAGGTTGACCTCTGGCTTTCAGGTAACGGCATTATGCTCGGAAAGACCAAGCAGAGCAAATTCAGGGATTACTCATACCTGGCCGGACCGGTTGAGGAATTGCTGAAGACAGGGAAATTCAAGGTAACCAACTGTGAAGCCTGCGCAAAGGCACGTGGCATTAACAAGGAGGACACCATGGAAGGGTTCGGAATCCATAGCATGGACTGGTACCTTGCAAGTGCCTTTGATGCAGACAGAGTCTTGCATATAGGAGGTGAATAAGATGCCGATCAAGAAAGTTGCATTCATCGTGGATAAATTACCATATAAAGCAGAGACTTCGAGGCTGGCACTCACCCATGCAATCTCGAGCCAGACCGTGGAGATCTATCTGGAGGATGGTGACAATGTCGAGCCTGTGCTCGCATTTGTCGGTGATGGCGTGCTCAACTGCCTGAAGGATCAGAAGGCCCTCGATCACTACAGCGTATCAAGCATGGAGATGCATTTAAAGAACGCCCTCCTCCTTGACCTAAAGGTACTCGTATGCAAGGAAGACCTTGAGGGGTTCGGGCTTACTGAGGACTCGATTGTCATGGACGCTGAAGAGATCGGCGGTGAAGAGACCACAAAGGTGGTACCCTATGATACAATTCTTCAGGAGATGGACTCTTCAGACCATATACTCTATTTCTAAAAACTTAAACCAAGGAGGAACAAAATGCCAGAGTTAAAAACCATGGAACCCTCAGATACACTGGATGTCCTCGGGAGGGTCTGCCCATATCCCCTCGTGCTCACAAAGAAGAAGCTTGAGAAGATGAACAGCGGAGACATTCTGAAGATCCTAAGCGATGCCCCGGCCTCTGCTGAGGATTCCATACCGAGGTTCTGTGAAAAAAAGGGATTCGCTTTGGAGGTGGTAAAGCTTGAGGATAAGGGATACTGGGAGATCTACATCCAGAAGAAATAACGGCCATCAAAACAAACTGAAAAGGGGACGCTGGCGGAGCCCCCTTTTCTTGTCACTTTCCCTAATGGGATGATTACATCTCGGTAATGGTTATTGCGTCTGTCGGGCAGACACCAAGACAGCTTTCACAGTAAACACACTCCGACGAGTTAGCCGGGGCTGACTTTCCGTCTCCATTAGTCATCTCAAAGACACCCTGGGGGCAGATGTTCACACACTCCTCGCAGCCTTCGCATTTGTCATTTTCCACGGTAACGATGTACAAGCTGGTTCACCTCCTTGATAATTTTCTTGATGGTTTCGTAAAAAGTCGTCATTCCTGCGAAAGCGGGAATCCAGGAAGCGTGTAACTATCTGAAAAGACTGGATTCCCGTTTCCACGGGAATGACAAAAAAACACTTTTTCAGACTTTTTACGAGTCAATCTTTCTTACTTTAGAAATTATAAAAATTCCTGAATAAAAAAATCCACCCGACGAATTGCCTCATCAAAAAAGCTACTCAAAAACAGGACCCGCCAAAATGGATTAAATACTCGGGACAGTCAAGCTCTCCGAGCAAAGGTCGGAGCTTGCCAATGGCATGCCTGACAGCATAGCAATGTAAGGTTTTGATATTTTATCTTTATATTTGCCTCCAGCACTTCGGTGCTTTCGGCAAAGAACATTGTAAGGAAAACTTGATTAATTACATTCCTTGCCTTCATCCCCGACCAAAGGTCAGGGCTTTCGGCAAGGTGCATTGTAAAAATACAACTTCACATTGGATAGTTTTGATACTCAGGCAGTTGGAATGGATAACAGGACAGAAGATTTGGCCTTCATTGCTGATTTATTAGTCGGCAAATTCATAACCTTCCTCATTTAAAACAATTCGGTGGAATTCACAATCATAACAGGATAATATATCCTGAACGGCTGTGCAGTCGGCATGCTCCACCTTGTACTTGCCATACGTTCCGGCTATCAACCAGCAGATTCTCCCCCCATTAATACCTCCGTTTATATCATTCATGGATGTATTAATGGGAGCGGGACAGACACCAAGTTCAACAACCCTGCTACCGCCGGGCTCCCGGCCGCATTTCTTGAACTCCCAACAGTTGAGTTTTTCCATTTGAAATTGCATGGAAGAAAAATTGTTTTTGTTATTCATCATGTTTGATACCTTCTTTTTGTATCATTCTTGATGGCGTCGTAAAAAATCGATCTCCTGCGTCGTAGCGGGTACACCCAATGCTCAACATACCATATGTATGTCTCCGCCTGGGCGACACCACTACTCCTTGTATATCGAATTTTTACTTAGCCATCCTAAAACGGTACTATGGACTTTTTACGAGTCCATCATTCCTGGTATCATCAAGAAAGCAAGATCTGTTCCAGATCTAACCCCTTTGATATTAAGGATCTCTTACTCTCAATTTTTGCATCCCTGCAAATCAAGTTGCAAAAATGCAAAAAACAATACAGGCGTATCTTTTCTTTTCCATTACTGAAGCACTATACGGCTACTGTACGGATGAGAGGGCTTCATCAAACACCGCCTGCCGTCATTCGAGCAGAGGCGGAGAAAAACGAGAAAGACTTTTCGTATCCGGGTGCGATTGCCCTCATATAGAGGACTAACAGATGAGATGCTGGGAGAGGAATTACTTAACCCTTTTATACCCCCACCTGCAATAGGCGGGAAAAGGGCGACAACGTCACCCTCTTTGAGCCTGTATTTTAGATCAACGTGCACTCCGTTGACAATCCTGAGGTAGGGTATTTTTTCAGGGATCTTTAAATTCTCTATTACATCCAAAACAGTTGCATTGTCATCAACGGTAAGCTCCTGAGATTCAGGACCAAACTGCTTCAGTGTTGCAAAGAGTTTTACAGTTATTTTCATATAACTATTATATCAGATCCGGCCAAGGCAGATGTCTTTCCATAATTTGTATATTATTTAAGGTATAATCAATGTCTGTGTATAAAATACAGTTATTAGTCATTCCCGCAATCCCGAACGCATTCGGGAGTCGGAATGACGGAAAAACGACAACTGTTCGACTTTATACTCGGACACTAATTAGTGTCTGTCCATAAACCCATCTATTCCGTCATTCCGCACTTGATGCGGAATCCAGAACCGGTTGATTTTTTATTTTTGTCATACCCGAAGTCTGTAGTCGGGTATCCAGAACTTATTGAAAAGACTGGATTCCGGCTTAAGGACTGCCGGAATGACAGATAGAGAGACTGACTTTATACACAGACACTAATTAGGAAATAATCTTATCATTCAAGTATCTGATGACCATATACGCTAAAGATGAGATCCCGGATTGAAGAAAAAGACAAAAGTAGACGGCCTCTAAGCCCTGACACTCCTTATCCTTCCAAACTCTTTGTTGAGGTTACCACTAAGTGCAACCTCAAATGCGGCATGTGCGTAAAAAGTAAGCCCACGGGTGATATACGTGAAGGCAATCTTCCTTCTGAACTCTTCAGGAATCTCGAACCGGCCTTCCCCCATCTTGACGTACTTATCCTTAACGGTATCGGGGAACCCCTACTTCATCCTGACCTTGAGGAGTTTATAAAGAGGGCTAAGGACTTATTGTCTGAAGGTGCCTGGGTTGGTTTTCAGTCAAACGGAATGTTATTAAACGAAGAGCGGGCCTTTTCGCTGATTGACGCAGGTCTGGACAGAATTTGCCTCTCTATAGATTCCATCACCCATGATAACTTCCGCAGAATACGTGAGGGAGGGGATGTGGGTGACATTGAAAGGGCGTTCACTTCCCTGTCCGTCGCAAAGGCAAGCAGGGGCACTCACCGTCCGGAAGTGGGCATCGAGTTTGTTCTGATGAAGGACAACCTCTTTGAACTCCCCGAGACAATCCGTTGGGCC
Organism: bacterium BMS3Abin08; assembly: GCA_002897935.1. NCBI lineage: Bacteria > bacterium BMS3Abin08. Next base: position 5,453 of record BDTA01000089.1, on the reverse strand, counting down.
TCCAGGCATGGTGCAACCTTTGCCATTGTAACGCAACTGCTCCCCTATGACAAATCCACCTCCCAACAGGCTGTCTATGATACAAACACATTTGGAGCAATTTCCGTATTCAATCAATGGAAGGAAAAGGCGGGGAGTGAGGGGGTGGATATTCTTCGGTACTTTGACACCTTTATGAAGTTCTTTAAAAACAGTTACGAAGTGAGGCTTTGTAATTTTGTTGAACGGATGAAGAGCGATGCCCATTATCAGAACATAGCCCTCCACTTAGAGAGACTCTATGACAGGGATGAAGAGTGGTTCAGGAAGGTTGGGGAGGTCTTTGAAGAGACAAGACGGATAGCAGACCATGAGGGTATCGAGATCATCCTTCCGGAGATGGCACCAAAGAACAACAGGAGATGCGAATTTGTTGAGTCAATGAGTGCCTTTGTCTCCTGGGATGGCAATGTG
>BDTA01000088.1 GCA_002897935.1 bacterium BMS3Abin08 | reverse complement strand
GTTGTCTGAGGTGTTGTCTGAGGTGTTGTCTGAGGTGTTGTCTGAGGTGTTGTCTGAGGTGTTGTCTGAGGTGTTGTCTGAGGTGTTGTCTGAGGTGTTGCCTGTGAACGTTCAGGGGCGCCGGACCTATCACTTCTCCTTCCCCGCCTTCTCCTGTCACCGCGCCTGGGTCTCTCTTTTCCGCCCTCTCCCTTGTCTTTTTCCCGGGCACGTTTCAATTCAGTGCGTTTCACACCGCCTTGTTCCGCCACTGCCTGCTTGTCAGACCCCGTGGCAGTTTCCCCTGCAGGCCCGGAAGCCGCTCCTGAGCCGGCGGCTCCAGCGGCACCCGATCCGGTGGCAAGACATTTTTCACACGGCCTGCCTCCGTCATCAACCGGTGCATCAACCCCCGTGTCAGAGTGAAAAAGAGGTCCCTCATATTCATAGCTCAGGCAACACATAAGCCTTCCGCAAACTCCTGAAAGCTTCGGTGTGTTAAGCACCAGTTCCTGCTCCTTCGCCATCTTAATGGAAATGGGAACAAAATCAACGAGAAAGCTACTGCAGCAGAAGGGCCGTCCGCATAGACCAAGACCTCCAACCAGCTTGGCCTCATCCCTGACCCCTATCTGTCTCATCTCGATCCTTGTCTTGAATTTTGAAGCAAGGTCCTTTACGAGTTCTCTGAAGTCAATTCTTCCATCGGCTGTAAAATAGAAGATTATCCGCCTCTTGTCAAGCGTTGCCTCTGTTCCAACGAGCTTCATGGGAAGCCCCCTTGCCATCAATCGCTCAAGGCAATATTCCCTGGCCTCTTTCTCCAGAGATTTGTTCTCCTCGCCGGTCTTCAGATCCTCTTCCGAGGCCTTTCGGATTATCTTCTTGAGTTCCTTGGGCGATTCCAGTGCATCGGGCTCAACGTCCACTACAGTCCCAATCGCAAGACCAAAGATGGACTCAACCACCACCAGATCCCCGCTATTGAGATCAAGGTCTCCCCTGTCAAAGGTATAGATCCTCCCGCAGGGTCTGAACCTGATGCCGATTATCGACACATCCTTTCTCCCGTCCTCTTTATCACCTAACATTACTTCCATAACACTCCTTTATCAAGAAAGATACATAATTTAATACAACGGAAACATTGAGATTTAACCTCAATGCACCTACAATGCCGGCGCATTCCCTGTACAGTTTAATTATATCCTGAATGCTGATCCTCTTACTGATATCAACAAGCTTCACCCTGAGAAAGGGGTGGATCAGGGGGGTATCCCCCTTGCCGTCAATCTTTACAACCATCAGATCCCGGAGTATCAGGAGAAACCTGTTAAGCCAGTCCTCCATCTCAAACCTGTCCCTCCACTTGATTGACTCACCACCATCGGTCAGGCTGCAGATGATGTCCTCTGCCTGTTGTGTTAAGAGCAGGGCATCTTCTCTCAGCACTACACCCGGACGTCCCATTGAAAGCCGGATCAGTTCCTTAAGCGCATCTTCAGACTTGTCTTGTATTTTCTCCCTGATCACCCTTTCACAATCAGACATATTCAGGAGAGAAAATCTTATCGTAAAGCACCTTGACCTTATGGTATCAATAATCATATCCGGAACACTGCTGATTAGTATAATCAGGCATTCATCAGGCGGTTCTTCCAGTGTCTTCAGTAAGGCATTGGAGGCCGGAAGGTTCATGCAATCTGCATCATCGATTATAACCACCTTTTTAGAGGCCTCAAACGGCTTTAGGGAGAGAAAATCAATAACCTCGCGAACCTGTTCTATCTTTATCATGCCTTTTTCAGGGAGAACAATCTTTAAATCCGGGTGTAAAGAGGCGGAAAACTTCCTGCATAAGATACAGTTATCACAGGCGTCTGTGAAGTTTTCCACCTCTACGGGGGACTGGCAGACAACGGCCTTGGCAAACTCGACCGCCATCAGTTTCTTACCCACACCACTCTCACCGCTGAAGAGATAGGTCGTCGCCACCCTACCCTTCTTCAGCGAACCAAGGAGGATACCTCTTGGTCTTTCATGACCTGCTACTCTATTGATAGTGCCCATAACCGGTCCTGATCAGAAAAATTCTTCCTGACCGCTATTTTCTATTTCTCAGCCACTCTTCCAATACTCATGACCCTGTCCCCGGGGTCCACGTCCATCAGCTTCACACCCTGGGTATTCCTGCCAAGGATGGATATGTTCTCTGCCGTCGTCCTCAGGACCTTCCCGTTATTGGTTATCATAACGATCTCATCGTCATCCCTTACCTGAAGAAAACCAACTGCCTTTCCGATCCTGTCGTTCACCTTAATCGATATAACACCCCTCCCGCCCCTTTTATGCACAGGGTATCCCTCGATCTTTGTCCTCTTGCCCGAGCCCCTCTCCGTAACGGTCAGTATGGTAGTCCTGTCTTCAACGACCTCTGCGGACACGACCTCGTCACCTGCTGCCAGCCTGATACCCCTTACACCACGGGCTGACCGTCCCATGGGTCTTACGTCTTCCTCCCTGAACCTTACGGAAAGGCCGTTTCTGGTGCCGATAAGGAGGTCATTAGTGCCTGATGTCTTTCTTACGGCAATCAGTTCATCTCCCTCTTTCAAAGTGACTGCGATTATGCCTCTACCCCTGGGATTACTGAAGTCCTTTAACGGCGTCTTTTTTACGGTACCCTTCTTCGTAAACACAACGAGATAGTTTTCGTGAAAATCCCTGACCGGGATTGCGGTGGTAATCCTCTCACCCTCCTGAAGCTGAAGGAGGTTCACCATGGCCTTACCGCGAGAGTGCCTCCCTACCTGGGGGATCTGATAGATCTTGAGCCAGTACAGCCTCCCCAGATTGGAGAAGAAGAGCATATAATCATGGGTAGAACCTATAAAAAGCTGCTCCACAAAATCCTCTTCCTTGGTCCCCATACCGATCAGTCCCTTACCGCCCCTCCTCTGGCTCCTGTATTCACTTAGGGGGTTACGTTTGATATATCCCCGGTGTGAGATGGTGATAACCATCTCCTCCTCGGAAATAAGGTCCTCTATAGTCAGTTCACTTGTATCCTCTATTATCTCCGTCCTTCTCTCGTCACCGTACTTCTCCTTAATTTCGAGCAGTTCATCCCTGATTATTTCGTTGACAAGGGACTCGCTGGCAAGAATGGACTTTAACCTCGCGATCTCCTTCAGTGTCTCCTCGTAATCATGGACAATCTTCTCACGCTCCATTGCAGTAAGCCTCTGCAGCCTCATGTCCAGGATGGCCTGTGCCTGGACCGGTGAGAGAGAATACCTCGTGATCAGACCGGTCCTTGCCTCGTCAGGGCTTCCTGAGGTCCTTATGAGGTTGATTATCTCATCAAGATGGTCGAGGGCTACCTTAAGCCCCTCAAGGATATGGGCCTTCTCCTCGGCCTTTCTCAGTTCGAACTTCGTCCTCCTGAGGACCACCTCCCTGCGGTGCTGCAGGAAATGGGTCAGGATCCTCTTGAGATTCATAATTCTCGGCTGTCCGCCAACAAGTGCGAGGAGTATTATTCCAAAGGAATTCTCCATCTGGGTATGCTTGTAAAGGTTGTTCAGGATCACCTGGGCCACCTCTCCCCTCTTAAGCTCGATCACCACCCTGATGCCATCCCTGTCGGATTCATCCCTGATCTCTGAAATCCCTTCGATCTTTTTATGCCGGACAAGATCGGCTATCTTCTCTATAAGACGGGCCTTGTTTACCATGTAAGGCATCTCATTTATAATGATCTGCTCCGGCCCCTTCTGCGGTTGTTCTATACGAGCCCTTGCACGGACTTTGATAATACCCCTTCCGTAATTGTAAGCGCTGTTAATCCCTCCCCTGCCGTGAATAAAACCGGCAGTCGGGAAATCAGGCCCCTTAATAAAGGCCATCAGATCGTTAATACTTGAATCAGGCCTCTCAATGAGCATAAGAAGCCCGTCGATAACCTCGCTCAGGTTATGGGGCGGGATGTTTGTGGCCATACCGACTGCAATACCCGAAGAACCGTTCACAAGGAGGTTTGGAACCCTGGAGGGTAGCACCAGGGGTTCTTCCGTGGTCTCATCAAAATTTGCAATAAAGTCGACGGTTTCCTTATCAATATCCCTTAAGAGTTCCTCCGCTATTTTGGCAAGCCTTGCCTCGGTATAACGGTAGGCAGCAGCGGGGTCACCATCGATGGAGCCAAAGTTACCCTGTCCATCAATCAGTGGGTATCTGAGGTTGAAATCCTGAGAAAGCCTCACAAGGGCATCGTAGACGGCGCTATCCCCATGGGGATGGTACTTCTTTAAAACCTCTCCCACCACACCGGCGCACTTTGAGTATTTCTTTCCAGGGAGCAGTCCCTCCCTGAACATTGCATAAAGTATTCTCCTCTGGACCGGTTTGAGTCCGTCCCTGACATCGGGAAGGGCCCTCCCTATGATTACGCTCATGGCGTAATCAAGATAACTGACCTTCATCTCTTCTTCTATGCTTACAGGAAGACGTGCCATAAAACCTCCTAATTCTAAATGGAGCTACCCCTCAAGATTAGTATGGAAAAGGGAGCGTCTGCGGATTATCCCTGGATAAACACTATATTATAAAACATTTTCTGCAGATTTTGCCTGAAAGAATAGGGGATACCGGAGAGGTCCGGATATTGCCGGATTGAGGAATTTTTGCTGTTATCCGTTTAAAAGCCGGGCGGCTTCAGGTGCGAAGTATGTAAGTATTATGTCAGCACCTGCCCTTTTTATTGAGGTCAGCATCTCCATCATGACCCCGTCATGATCCACCCAACCAAACCGTGCCGCTGCCTTTACAAGGGAATATTCTCCGGACACATTGTATGCAGCAACGGGTAGATCAAAAGACGCTTTCACCTCCGCGATTACATCGAGATAGGCAAGCGCTGGCTTGACCATAACAATATCCGCCCCCTCTTCAACATCAAGGGCAACCTCTTTAAGTGCCTCCCTCCTGTTGGCCGGGTCCATCTGGTAAGAACGCCTGTCACCAAACCGGGGGGTCGATTCAGCGGCCTCGCGGAAGGGGCCATAAAATGATGACGCATACTTTGCCGCATAACTCATGATGGGGATACTGCTGAAGCCCTCGTCATCAAGGGCCTCCCTTATAGCCATAACCCTGCCATCCATCATATCAGAGGGGGCTACCATATCGGCACCCGCCTTTGCATGAGAGACAGCCTCTTTCTGTAACAGCTCGACGGTGGCGTCATTATGGACATCCCCGTCCTGCACAATCCCGCAGTGACCGTGGCTTGTATATTCACACATGCACACATCCGTTATTACCACGAGTTCCGGCGTCGAGTCCTTGATGGCCTTTACCGCCTCCTGGACAACACCGCGGGGATCGTATGCACCGGAACCGATATCGTCCTTCTCTTCTGGTATTCCAAAGAGTACAATGGCAGGAATGCCTAACGAGAAGATCTCCCTGGTTGATTTCACAATCTCGTCGACAGACTCCTGGAATGAACCCGGCATTGAGGATATCGGTTTTTTAACCCCGCTGCCAAAGGTAACAAACATCGGATAAATGAGATCATCCACGGTAAGGACGGTCTCTCTCAGCATCCTTCTTAATGTCCCGGAACCCCTGAGCCTTCTTGGTCTGTGTACAGGGAACAATTTCCCATCTCCTCTAACTTATGGTTACTAAAAAGGTCCCTAACAGGATCCGCAACTCGGCCCACAGGAGGACTGTTCTCCCTTGAGGACAAATCCCTGGTTCGTGCCGTTATCCACAAAGTCAATCTCCATGTTTGACAGCATGTTTAGAGCAAACCTGTCCACAAAAACCCTCAAATCTTCCTTCTCTACAACCTCATCCCCTTCCAGAGGATGTTCGGCAAGGTCAATGCCGTAAGAAGTGGATCAACCGCCTCCGTAGATAAACAGCCTTAATCCCCAGCCGAATTTTCCCTCTTTATCAAGGATTTCCTTTGCCTTGCCGGCTGCCTCTGAAGTTATTGATAACATACCGCCTCCTTTCGCTTAATCTTTCTATTTTAACTTTTCAATAAACTAAAAAGCAAAAAAGTCCCCTGACTCAGCCACCAGCAGAAAGGGCAGGGGTGTCTTTCGCCCCAAATTCGCCGACAGAAAAACCAAGCGACTCTTAATCACTTCTATACCCTACTCCCGGGGTGCAGAATATCTTTTAAGGCCTTTGCCATTGTCTTCTTTGTAAATGGTTTCTGGATAAACCCCCGGACACCGGAGTTTAATAATTCCCTGATACCTGCCATCCCTTCATGGCTGTACCCTGAGCAGAGGAGCACCTTCACTTCCGGGTCTATGTTCATTAACCTCTGAAACACCTCGGATCCATTCATTCCGGGCATTATCATATCCAGAATCACAACAGATACCTCTTCCTTTTTTTTCCTGAATATGCCTATTCCCTCATTCCCGTCACAGGCGGTTAATACCTTGTAACCGAGGGGCTCAAGGAGATCCATTGCAAGCTCCCTGATAACGTCTTCATCATCTATGACCAGAACAGTCCCGCTTCCCCGGAGGTCCTCATTACTCAACGGGATTTCCTCCTCGACCTTCCCTTCGAAGACCGGCAGATAGATATTGAATCGAGTTCCCTTTTCGGGTTCGGTATAGAGGTTTATGTAGCCCCCGTGATTGGAAACCACGGAATGCACAATATACAACCCCAGCCCTGTTCCCCGTCCCTGCTCCTTTGTTGTGAAGAAGGGATCAAATATCTTGCTCTGCATCTCCTTGCTGATCCCACGGCCTGTATCTGAAACAGTAAGCCTCACAAAACCGCTGTCTGAATCAAACCCGTTGGCAGCCCCGTTTTCCTTTCCCACTCTTGCAGTCTCTATCATGAGTGTTCCACCTTCGGGCATTGCATCACGGGCGTTAATTGCGAGGTTCATTATTACCTGTTCTATCTGTACCGGATCCACCTTGACAACAGGCAGGTCCCCCTGAAGGTTCAGCCTGATCCGGATATCCTTGCTGATGCTTCTCTGCAGCATCTCCAAAGTCTCTTCTATCACTGTGTTCAGGTTCAACACCTTCAGTTCAAGCTTCTCCCTTCGTGTTACACTCAGGATCTTTCCCGTAAACGACGTCCCTTTCCTGGCGGAATTCATGATTATATTAACCGCCTTGAGAAGATCCTGATTACCCTGGATCTTTTCTCCCAAAAGTTCGGCATAACCCATGATCGCTGTCAGTATATTATTGAAATCATGCGCAATACCTCCGGCCAGCGTCCCGATCGCCTCCATCTTCTGAGCCCTCAGGAGTTGCTCGTACAGCTTCTTCTCTTCCGATATATCACGATGTATGGAGACAAAGTTGGATATCTCACCATTATCAGAAAAGAGGGGGAATACTATTGCCGATGTATTATACAGCTCGCCGTTCTTTTTCCTGTTGACGAACTCACCCTTCCAGGGCTTCCCCGACAGTATTACATCCCACATATCCCGGTAAAAACCGTCATCGTGCATTCCGCTTTTCAGCAGGTTGTCATTGCCACCGAGAACCTCCTGGTAATTATATCCTGTAACTTTCTCAAAGGCGGGATTTACGTATATTATATCACCCTCCTTATCCATTATCATTATCACATCAAAGGCGCTCTCTATTATGCTCTTGAATCTCTCAAGTTCCTCTGTCTCCTGAACCTTCTGGATGGCAACGGCTGCATCTGAAGCTACTGCCATGAGGACACCTTCATCGTCCTCCGTAAAGTCTCCGTCGTGCTTGTTTGCAAAGTAAAGCGCACCAAGCGCTTTTCCTTCCCTGGAAAAGATAGGGTAACCGAGGAAGTTCCTGATTTCGGGATGCCCTTCAGGCAGTTGTCCCGTGAAGGCATGGTGGCCCATTACATCCTTTATTCTTACCGGAACTTTGGAGAGTTTCAACAGCTTGAGAATTCCCTCACCGGAGGGCATCCTTTTTATACGCGATTTCATCTCTGATTCATCAACCCCATAGACCTTGAATTTACTGAACATTCCATTCTCATCGTACAGTACGAACGCAGAAAGCTCAGAGTCGATAAGAATACGTGACTGTTCCAGAATTGTATCCATTATTTCATCGGGTGTTTTGTCCTCGTTCAGGGAAACGGCTATCCTATGGAGTGTGTTTGCCTGAATGGTTTTCAACTCCGATGTTGCAAGGGCATCGTTAACAACCTCTACCAGGTCATCCAACTCCCTTGTATTGGTCGGCGCGGCACATTCGCCCCTGTTAATTCTGGACATGATGTTCTTTATCGGTTCGTTAAGATTCCTTCTGAGAACAATCATAACCACAAGGATCATCAAAAGCACCGAAAGGGAGAATACCGACATGTTTGCGTTAAGCTCCTTACCCATGAAAGTCAGTTCCGGGAAGTTTCTCAGCAGATATATATCAATCCCTCTTTTATCATCATGGTACATAAACCCGTAATAAGTACCACCTGATAATACGGACATAAGAAGGCCGTCATCGACCTTGAACCTTTCGGGGAAATTGTCACTCCGTGCAAGCACCGCTCCCCCCCTCCTGATCAAAAACTCGTACCCCTCGGCCTTGAAGTGCAGCATTTGATCTCCTGCTAACTCATCCGTGGGAGCGGACTTCTCCAGCATGGCCTTTAATTCATCCCTGTCATGCCCAATTATAGTCTGACGGTACGCCTTACTCGCCTTATTGATTGTAGTCTGAGTTCTTACAAGCGCTACCGCGGAAAGGACGGCCATAAAGATGATTATGGGAAGGAGTATCTTCCTGTTGATACCCTTTGTCTTCATGACACCAACCGGTACAGGCAGATTAACAGTACAACCACTGTGACGCTCGAGATGGCAGCGACAAAGGGCCTCAACCCTATATCCGAAACCGACTCCATCGAGGTTCTGAGCCCTACGGCGGAAAGGGTCACCGTCAATGAAAAAGCGCTGACCATCTCCATTATGCGCATGAGCATGTCCGGCAGGGAAACGATATTAGTGATAACTGCAAACAACACAAACAATACCATAAACCAGGGGACACGCCATGTTCCCCTCCTTAATCCGGTAAATCCAACGGAAAGGGCAACCATAAAGATCAGTGAAGAAATCCTCAGATACTTAAGTTGCACCGCAAATAATAACATCTTCCCTCCCACATGAGACGCCGTCACCTTGACAAGCCCCAGCATCGGAAGTGTACTTCCAGCGAGAAAGGCAAAGAAGGAATCACTCATATCCGTCAAATCCTTCAGCAGAGGGTAAATCATGGTATAGATAAGTCCTGCGGTCGTCACTGAAAGTATGGATATCGAGGTCTCATGCTTTCTCGCATCAATGGCAGGAGAAACCACCGCAATAGCCGATGCACCGCACACCGCAAGACCCGTTGCAATAAGGGTTGATGTGTTTGTATCGATTCTGAAAAGTCTCTTTGAGATCAAGAAACTCAGGAGATAGATCATTAAAAATACAACAACAAGACCCGCCACAACCATTACGGGAAGTTCGCCCCTGAACTTTAACTGGAGACCGTATAGTGAAATACCGGCGGGGAGGAATACCTTGATTGCCAAATCAGCTCCGGAATCAACGGTATCACGGCTTTCAAAAAAGTTTGAAACGATAATACCAACGATTATTGCTATTACGAGTGGATCAAAGACAGGATTTACAAATGACAATCCATACGATATAAACGCAATAATCAGTGAAACTATAAACCCGCTCGCCCTCCGCATTACGGCCCATTATACTAAAAGCAGGCGATTAAAACAAGGGTCCTGATGATAATATTAAAGGCGTATCATCCATTCTCCCTTAGTTCATAAGTTCATGAATCTGCTACAATATTTAATAAGCCGGATTGAGGCTAAGCGATCCCGGTATCCAAGGAGGTCAAGATGTATTCAGGAATGGTTGGTCTTGGAAGAATGGGCATGAACATGGCGAGGAGGCTTATAAAGGGCGGACATACCGTGATTGCATACAACAGGACGCCTGATAAGACCAGGGCGCTTATGGAGGAAGGTGCGGACGGGGCATTCAGCCTCGAGGAACTGGTCCATAAACTCCCTCAACCAAGGGTGATCTGGCTTATGTTGCCGGCCGGAGAAACAGTGGATAGCCATATCTCCATGCTCGGAGAACTCCTATCGGAGGGAGACATCATAATCGATGGCGGGAACACGGACTACAGGGATGACATAAGACGGGCCGGCCACCTGAAGGAGAGGGGGATAGAGCTTCTTGACGTCGGTGTAAGCGGCGGGGTATGGGGATTAAAAGAGGGGTACTGCCTGATGGCAGGGGGAAGTCATGAAAAATACCGTTATGTCGAACCCCTGCTCAGAACCCTTGCCCCCCCGGAAGGTCTCCTCTTCTGCGGAAAAACCGGTGCAGGACACTATGTAAAGATGATACATAACGGAATTGAATATGCCATGATGCAGGCTTATGCCGAGGGGTTTGATATACTGAATGCCTCGGAATACTCGGTGGAACTGGATTTCTCAAAACTCGCTCACCTCTGGAACAGGGGAAGTGTGATACGTTCATGGCTTCTGGAGTTACTGGAAGATGCATTTTCAAAGGACCCACGCCTTGAAGGGATAAGGGGATATGTTGAAGACTCCGGGGAAGGAAGGTGGACCGTCAGGGAGGCAATCGACCTTAATGTCCCTGCCGAGACCATCACCATGAGCCTGTTCAAGCGCTTCAGGTCACGTCAGGAGGAGTCCTTTTCCGACAGGATACTTGCCGCCCTCAGGGCGGAATTCGGCGGACACAGGGTGATAAAGATTGAAGATTGAAGATTGAAAGTTGTACAATGAAAAATTGAGTTGTAGTTTGCCCGGTTTCATATACCGGGCAGTTTCGACATTTTTGACTCTAACCTTAACATCTGTTTAATTTCAAGATACTGTTACGGGAGGCAAGTTAAATGAATAATAACCCACTCAGAGCGTTACAGAAGTTCGGACAGAGTTTCTGGTATGACAACATAAGCAGGGGAATCCTGAAGTCAGGTGAACTGAAGAGGATGATAGAAGAAGAAGGAGTGAGAGGTGTTACCTCAAATCCCAGCATATTCTATAAGTCGATAAAGTCCGGCTCCGACTATGACGAACAATTGAAGGAACTCTTCATCAGAAACCCCGGAATGACGGATAAAGAGGTCTTTGTCGCCCTTGCAATAACAGATATAAAGGATGCATGCAACCTCCTGATGCCTGTCTATGAAGAGAGTGGAGGAGCAGATGGTTTTGTAAGCATAGAGGTTGACCCCCATCTTGCCTATGATACGGAAGGCACGGTCAAGGATGCATTAGAACTCTTTGAAGATATCAAGATGCCCAACCTCATGGTAAAGGTACCTGCAACAAAAGAGGGCCTCCCTGCAATTGAGGAACTTATCTACCTGGGCAAAAACATAAACGTCACCCTCCTCTTTTCAGTGAAGAGGTATGAAGAGGTAGCCGAGGCATACCTGAAGGGACTTGAAAGAAGAGCAGACGAGGGAAAGCCCCTCAACAACGTCAACTCTGTTGCAAGTTTTTTCGTAAGCAGGGTGGATACCCTTGCCGATAAATACCTCGAAGAAAAGCTCAACAACGCAAAGGACGGACCATCAGAGGAGAAAATAAGGACCCTAATGGGAAAGGCCGCTGTTGCCAACGCCCAGCTTGCATATGAGTCCTTCAAGATGGCCTTCTCTTCCGACTGGTTTTTATACTTGAAACGTAAGGATGCAAAGATACAGAGGCTTCTCTGGGGAAGCACGAGCACAAAAAATCCCCGGTACAGCGACATCCTCTATGTCCGGGAACTGATAGGCCCCGGCACTGTAAACACTATGCCGGATGATACATGGAAGGCCTTTAAAGACCACGGAAGGGTAGAGAGGACCATTGACAGGGATATTGACGGTGCAAAGAGTATACTTAATGAAATAGAGAGTCTTGGAATCAGCATGAGCAGCATAACAAAGGAACTGGAAGATGAGGGAGTGAGACTCTTTGCCGAATCCTTCGACTCACTCATTGCACTTATTAAGCAAAAGAGAGAGGAACTGTCTTGACTTTCACCGGATAATAGCAGCCTGAGAAATGATTATGCACATTAAATTGCCACACTTAAAGAGGTTACTGACTTTTATCTTTATCCTGTCAACTTTCCTCTCATGTGCTACCGTGTCTGAAGAGAGCAAGTTTAAAGAGGCGGGGAGTCACTACAAACTTGCAATTTCCCACATGGAAGAGGGAGAGTATCAACCCGCCTTTGTTGAACTCCAGAAGGCCCTCAAGATCAACCCCGGGGACAAATATGTCTACTATGCCCTGGGGATCATATACCATTACTTTGGAGATATCTCTAAATCGGAAGAATCATTAAAAAAGGCGATCGCAATCGACCCGGAATATTCAGAGGCATTAAATATGCTTGGCTTTGTCTACATGAAAACGGGCAGGTGGGACAGCGCCATAGAGTCCTTCAAAAGGGCACTCGGAAACACCCTCTATGCCCACCCGGAAAAGGCCTTTGCAAACCTCGGCCTGGCATATTACAGGAAAGGCAACCTGAAGGAGGCAATCAGGGCCTTCAAGAGTTCCTTAAAAAGGATGCCGGACTTTCACGTTGCCTATTACGGCCTTGCCCTGTGCTACAATGCCATGGACAGATATGGTGAGGCTTCCGAAGCCCTCAATGAAGCCATAAAATACGACCCCGAGATAAAGGCTGACAGGAACCGTGCCAGGGAGGTGTTGCTAAAGAAAAAACTGGGCACAACCGACAGGCGTGAAGAGCGGGATTACAGGGACCTTATTGAGATCCTCCACTATTGACTAAAACATGGAAGATATAATCAGCAGGATTTTCTCGCATGCCGAGGCTGCATTGCAAAGGTCGATAGCGCCGTACTCGGGAGTCAGGGTTGGTGCTGCCCTGCTTTCCGGTGATGGAAGGATATTTTCGGGCTGTAATGTTGAAAACCCATCCCTGATGCTCAGTGAATGTGCCGAGAAGGTGGCAATACTGAAGGCAATCTCGGAAGGAGTGGACAACATAGCAGCAATACTGATCGTCTCAAACCGGGATGATTACTGTTATCCCTGCGGTGCCTGCAGACAGATCATATTTGAATTCGCCAAAGACGCTGATATATACATCGTGGGCAGGAAGGGTATCAAGAAATACGCTATTGCAGAACTCCTTCCATTGGCTTTCAGAAAGTGAATCATATTTGCCGTAGCAGTCGATTGCATAAACCGGCGTACCCGGTTTGTCATTCCAGTGGACAGGCTGTGTGGCACAATTGTCATCCCTGAAATAAATTCGGGGCAGGATTCACAATGACAGGTAGTGTCGTGTCAATCTTGTAATGTCGGGGTGTTTGAATTGTCATTCCCGCTACGTCGGGAATCATACTCCTCTTAGATTCCGGACAAGCCGGAATGACAATTGAGAGTTGACGCGACAGTAGGGTATATATCCGATTACGCTGAGAGGCTTACAGGAATCAATTATGAAAAAACAGAGGAAACAGAAATGCTTACCGGAAGCCCCTGAGGGGTACCTCTTCGCCGCAACTTCGGCCGGAATCAAGTATAAGGACCGCGAAGACCTTGCCCTAATATATTCCGTCCGGGATGCAAATGTCGCCGGTGTATTCACTAACAACAGGATAAAATCCGCTCCTGTACTCCTTGACATAAGAAGAACAAGAAGGTATGGAACTTGCCGGGCAATCATTGTAAACAGTGGAAATGCAAATGCATGTACGGGTACGCAGGGCATGGCTGATGCAAAAAGAATATCCAGGGAACTCGCCCTCCGTCTTGACATTCATGAAAGAGAAGTCCTTCCGTCATCAACCGGTGTAATAGGCACACCGCTGCCTATGGACAGGTTCCTGAGGGGCGTTAAGGAACTACCCCTGAAATTAGACAACAAGGGCGCCTTAGATGTAGCCAGGGCCATCATGACCACAGATACCTTCCCTAAAATCACATCAAGGAGTGTACACCTCGGCAAGAGGAGAGGTGTCATACTCGGCATTGCAAAGGGTGCCGGAATGATTGCCCCTGACCTGGCAACTATGCTCTGTTTCATCCTGACTGATCTTAACCTCGAAAGCAGGACAATGAAGGACATTTTAACGGACGTCGTTGACGTGACCTTCAACTCCATAACCATCGACGGTGACATGAGCACCAATGACACGGTCCTTTTGCTTTCCAACGGGGCTTCCGGAAACACGATCGACAGGCAATCAAGATACTTACGGACGTTCAGAGATGCCCTCTTCGATGTTTGCCATGAACTTTCAACGATGATTGTAAGGGACGGAGAAGGGGCAACAAAGTCTGTGACGGTATACGTAAGGGATGCAAAAAACAAAAGGGATGCAAAGCTTGCAGCCGGAACAGTCGCCGGTTCACTCCTGGTTAAGACAGCCCTCTACGGTGGAGAGGTTAACTGGGGGAGGATTATGGCTTCCCTTGGCAGATCAGGGGTCCCGGTTAAAGAGAACCTGACAGACATTGTTTTCAACGGCATCAGGATTGTTAAGGAAGGGATGAGTACCGGTATGGAGAAGAAGGCATCCCTTACAATGAAAAACAAGGATATAACAATCGAGATAAGTCTTGGGATGGGTGGTTCTTCATGGCGGTATTACACCTGCGACCTTACAGATGAGTATATAAGGATTAATGCCGAATATCTGAGTTAAACCCTGACCCGGTGACAAAGAAGCGTATGACAATGAAAAAAAACGACATGACAGACCCTGAGGGGTTTCCGGCTTTACACGAGCTCGCCTATATGAAAAGGTCTAAAACCGTCCCGGAGAACAGGAAACAATGGAAATTGAAGAAAGATTAAAAGAGCTTGGAATTACGCTCCCCGATGCACCGGGTGCGCTGGGGTCTTATATACCGCTTGTCAAAACCGGAGAACTCCTTTTCCTCAGTGGAATCCTGCCCTTTAAGAACGGTATCTTACTCGCTTCAGGCCTGGTTGGAAGCGATGTCGACATCGAGACGGCAAAGGAAGCAGCGCGGCAGATTGTTGTAAACGCCTTCTCCATAATAAGGGAGTACGAGGGGCTTGAACGTATAAGAAGGTGCATACGGTTAAATGGATATGTCGCCTCCGACCCCGCATTTTACAATCAGCCGGGGGTTCTTAACGGTGCATCAGACCTTCTGGAGAAGATCATGGGAAACAATGGTATTCATACAAGAACCGCCGTAGGAGTTTCCGTGCTGCCCTTAAACTCTCCCGTTGAAATAGACTTCATCTTTGAGGCAGGTTAATTGACGGAATTGTCATGACTGAAGGTAAACCCATACCCGACGTCCACCAGGAACTGTTCACCCTTTATCTGGAGCATCTCTATGAAAGAATCCACAACAAAGGGATCGAACTGGGTTCCTGCATTAAGCCTCAATTCCTCTAACACCCTTGGATAGGGAAAGGCCTTTCTGTACGGCCTGTCTGTAAGCATGGCATCAAATGTATCTATCACCGAGAGAATACGGGCCTTCAAAAAAAGCTCCTCACCAGCGAGCCCGTAGGGGTAGCCCCTCCCGTCATACCTCTCGTGGTGTTGCATAATCGTTGTCCTGACATCATCAAGTTCGTCAACAGGTCCAAGGATCTCTTCCCCGATAAGGGGATGTGCCTTTACAAGGCTGTACTCAGTGCTTGTAAGCTTATCCTCTTTATTCAGTATAATTGAGTCAATGCCGATCTTTCCGATATCATGGAGGATGGCTGCATGCTCAAGAATCTCGAGCTCCTTAAAATCAAGACCAATATGCTTGCCAAGTTCAATAGCGAGCGTCTTAACACGTTCAGAGTGGCCCTTTGTATAAAGGTCATTGGCCTCAAGGGCATTAACGAGGGCCTGTATTGTTGCAAAATAGTTGTTCTTAACCCTGTCGTAAAGCCAGGCGTTCTCAATTGCCACCATGGCCTGGTTTGAAAGTGTAGATAATATCTCAAGTTCATCATCACTGAAATGATGACCGTCCGCCTTGTTCTCCAGTATTATTGCCCCTATGACGCGGGCCTTCATCTTCAGAGGCACTGCCATTGCTGAAGGATATCCGGAACCATTGCCCTTGAGAAGGGGCCTGCCCTTCTGCAACACCTCTGAATAAATGGCCTTGAAGTCAACGGCTATACCCTCATTCCTCTCAATACCTGCACCCTTGAGGTACTTTATTGTAAGAGAACTCTCGTTTTCATCATTTAAATAAATAGCACCCCGCTCTGCATCAAGCATCTCTGCTGTAGTCTTGATAATCAACCTCATAAGCTCATCTGAGTCAATAATCGTGCTTAACACCCTGCCAACCTCATTGATGGTCTTCAGTCTGTCGACCATGTTGGTCAGTTTAACATTCTTGTTCTTGATTTCCCTGGAAAGTGACATTATTGCCTTATTGGCCGTTTCAACCTCTTTGATCTTATACTGAAGCTGGGAGTTCAGCTCCTCAAGTCTCTTTTTATGCTCCAGCTCTGCCTTGACCCGTGACAACTCCCGTTGTTTCTTGATATTCTTATCATAGAGACTCTTGATGTGGGTAATCATCTTGTTAAAAGAACTGCCTATTGCCCCCATCTCATCGTTGGAATCAAGATAAACCCTCGCATCCCAGTTTCCACCATCAACCTCCCTTATTGTGCGAAGAAGGATATTCATGGGTTTAATAACAAAGTTTGTAAGAAGGATGCTCAGCACAGCGGCTATGCAGATAACGCCAATTATATTAACCAGGAAGAGAAATCGTTTCATTGACAGAATAGCCGCCCTATGGCGGCTAAAATCCACACCCATCTCTATTATTCCGTTAATCTCCACCTTACTGTCGTGACAGCCGTAACAGGCCTTACGGTTCCTGATTACAGTATAGTTAATCACTCTTTTATTGTTGATGAGAAAAGGGGACCCCTTCTTTCTTCCAAAGTTCAGGAATTCCCTTGACTTCGATCCAATCTCTTTCGGGGTTTTGGACTTCAAAACCTCTCCAGCCACTGATACTATGCGCAGAGTAACCAGCTCTTTGGACTGTCCAAGGTTTTCAAGGATTTTCTGCACCTCCCTGCTTTTACCGTTCCTCATTGCCTCGTCAATACTCCTCTCAACGATGCCTGAAAGCATTTTTGCATCGTCAAAAGTACTCAGGATCAGTTTTTTCTGCTGGACATTGAGGATAATTATTGTGGTGAGGCTTAGGGTGACCAGAACGACAAGGACTATTATAGCTATGATCTTTGTCTTTAAAACCATAGAATCCACTCCATAATATTAATTATAAGCAATAATCATACCTGTTTTTACAATAAATACACGCCCTTTTCATGCATTTCCCCTAAAAATACAGATTCATGTTAGTCATTTCACTCACTTTGCTGAAAATCACGCACTGACAGCGGTCAAAAAACGACTGTGGAAGATCTGCTGTACGTCTACCCCGGTCCGCCTGTGATCCACATCACTTTCAGCCCTCTGAATTTATAGAGGCGAGTTTTTCATGGCCCGTGCAACTTTTCTCTGAAAATTAACGCCACCTTAATATTCCTGTAATAGCATACTGATATCATATCAATAGAGAATAATCGGACTTCGGAAGTCTTGGAGGCAATAACAATGACCTGTACGTTTTATCTTGAAAAAAATAAGGCATGTCTGAATGGATTACCCCTGGTACCTCTTTACAGCATACATGTATGTAACACAAACCCTGAAAAGTGTCCGGTATTTCTCTTTGAAAAAACAAAGACACACCCCTTTAAAACAAAAAAACATCCCGACGTCAAGAGAGAAATTGAGGCGGCATAAGGAGGGGCTGTGTATAAATTGCTGTTTTATATTTTTGTCATACCCGAGGTCTGTAGTCGGGTATCCAGAAGTTACTGAAAAGACTGGATTCCCGCCCAACAGACCGCGGGAATGACGGCTCTATTGTTGAGTTTATACACAGACTCTAAGTAAGGAGGTAGGAGAGAGGGAATGAGAAGCACGATTAAATTAAGAGAAAAAAAGAAAATAGTCCTGGTTGCTCATGACAATATGAAGAAGGATCTATTAGAATGGGCGTCCTATAACAAAGTGTTGCTGAAAGGACACGAGCTATTTGCAACAGGGACTACAGGAAATCTCCTGTCGGAAGAACTTGGGCTTGATGTCAATTGTTTTATGAGTGGTCCGCTGGGAGGAGACCAGCAGATAGGAGCCAAAATAGCGGAAGGAGGGGTAGATATCCTTGTTTTTTTCTGGGATCCTCTCGAACCACAACCTCATGATGTCGACGTAAAGGCGCTCCTCAGATTAGCCGTTGTCTACAATGTGCCCACTGCCTGTAACCGGTCTACAGCAGACTTCCTTATCTCATCTCCGCTAATGAAAAATAATTATGAAAGATACATATTCGACTCTATTAAAAGGAAAACAACATTCACAGAAAATTAACAATATGGATTTCAAGTCAAGCTCTCCTACCAACGACCAAAGGTTGGAGCGCTTGACGGTCATTTGTCATTCCCGCAATCCCGAACGCTTTCGGGAGTCGGGAATCCTTCTTAAACAACGATTCCGGACAAGCCGGAATGACGGATAGAGATACTGACTTTATACACGGACTCTAAATAGGAAAATGTCCTTACCGTCATTCTGAATCCTGTGCCCCGAAGGCTTTCGGGGTAATATTTCAGAATCTCTTATTTTCAAGATGTTACGTTTTAGAGCTCCTGAAACGAGTTCAGGGCCTGTCCAATTCATTTCAGGGGTGACAATTTATGGTTTGGGCGACAGCCCGTTATCAATTGATGGAAAAGAGGTCTGTGTTACAAAAGATGTTTCATACAAGCCGGGAGATTTTCAACTTCAGGAATATCGGCAGGAACACCGGACACCGCAAGTGTCCTTTCTATAGAAGTTGGGTAATTCAAATATGTGCAATAAACGGTGAGCCACATGTGGTAAACCCATCTGAACTTGTTGATTACTGCCTGACGGATCACTATCGTGGATGCCCCTTCTATTTAAACGGATTGATCCGGCATTATGATCCGGAACAGGCAACCTAATGAAGGACAGCGGTCGTTAAGAAACTCATCAAGGCGGATTCGGATTTGCCTCTCCCGGATCAATTAGTAAACAGCTCTACGGCATCGATCATGGCATCCGCTATATGCTCCTTTGTGACCACCCCGACTACAGTGCTGTCGGAAATGGTTTCCCCGTCACGTATAACCAGTGCGGCAGAGGCCCGGCCGGAACGCATCCGGGCAATGACTTCAAAGAGCGTTGAATCCTCCGACACGGTTATAAAGCCTCTATCGGAGATCTCGCCGAGCGTGCTGATTTCCCCACGTCTACCGAGGGCTTCTATCGCCACATCCTTGGTAATAAGACCTACTATTTTACCGGCATCCTTAACGAGGAAATTCGATACCGCCATCTGTTCTGACAGCATCTGTGCAAATTCGTCAAGAGTGCCCGAAGCCGGCACGAGCGTGAGACGGGTTTCCATCATATCCTTTACCCGTTTTACGTGATACACATTAGCTTGCAGCGCTTCGGGCACGTAGTGGCCGCGCCGGGCAAGCTTCAGTGTATAAATGCTGTCTTTTGACAGAATCTTCCGTACCCCGTAGCTGAACGCCACGGTGACTGTAATGGGGATGATGACGTTGTAGTCAAGGGTCATTTCAAAGATCATCACAATGGCTGCCATAGCCGCGCCTGTCGATCCACCGATCATTGCCGCCATACCGGCGGCGGCAAATGCCGGAGGACTGATCGTAAACGATGGAAAGGCCTGGTGAAGGATAATCCCGTACGCTCCACCCATTGTTGCTCCCATATAAAGCGCCGGCGAAAAAATACCACCGGACGCACCTGAACCAAGGGTCAGGGATACGGCAAGCAGTTTTAAAAAAAAGAGTAAAATGAGCAGGTATAGTTGCGACTGCCTGCCGGAAAGTATGTCTTGAATCGTTGAATAGCCGACACCTTCTATATAGTAGTGGCCGGTTGTAATCATCAGGAGGTACATCATTATGCCCACCATAAACATCCCGGTCATGTGTTGAATATAGTAGTTTCCTTTTACACGTTTAGTGAACAGATCCTCGAAAGCGTAGATAGACTTTATGAAGAGTGTGGAGAACAGACCCATGAGCACACCCAGCCCTACATAAGAGACGAGCACCAGCGGGTTGGCCAGGTGAAAGTAATGCCCCTCAAGCTCAGGGATTAAAAAGGACGGATAGCTGCCAAAGAAGATACGGGCAATGTAGGTGGCGGTAGCCGTGGAAATTGCGACTGGAACCAGTGTCCTCGCACTGACTTCATGCATCATGATTTCGAGGGCGAACAGTACCCCTCCTATCGGGGTGTTAAACGTTGCGGCAATACCGGCAGCGGCACCGGCCGAGATCAAGTTGATTCGTTGCCAAATAGGCATCGGAAAAATCTGGCCTAATGAGGAACCGAAGGAAGAACCGATCTGGATGATCGGCCCCTCGCGACCAACAGCACCTCCGCTTCCAATGGAAAGCGCGGAGGCAACCGATTTAACCACAGCAACGACCGGTCTGATAATGCCCTTGTTATAGTAAATCGCATCCATAACCTCAGGAACACCGTGACCTTTTGCTTCAGGAGCGAAGTTTTTAACAAGGAAGACAACGCCAACGGCGCCAAGCACAGGCACAAAAATAATAAGAATACCCCATGGGCCCGGAGGGGTATGAATATTGGCGTTATACACCACCGACAATTTGCCTAAGAACAGG
Source organism: bacterium BMS3Abin08 (assembly GCA_002897935.1). Classification (NCBI taxonomy): domain Bacteria; species bacterium BMS3Abin08. The sequence goes on along the minus strand of BDTA01000088.1, from coordinate 4,920 downwards.
AGATTGTGGAAGAGGGCAATCAGGCCACGAAACACCACGGCACCCAGTCCGGCAACCACGCCTATAAATACCGATAAAAAGGAAATGATCAGCGGAGAGAGTGGTTCACTTTGAATTGCTTCATTTACTTTCATGTGTTGTTGTGTTGATATTACATACGGTAGTCACTAAAACCACTTGCAAATGTCCGCCGGTCTTAGAGGCTAAGACTACCTCTATTATGAAGATACTGCCTACAGAGGTCAAGCTCTACGACCAAAGATCTGAGCTTGCCGATGGATAAGATGGGACTCTATGCAACTCATAGAAAATCCTCGCTTGTTTCAGACTTAGTTCAAAAAGTCCCCTGATAATATACACTTTCCAAATGTCAGTCAAGGAATTGACACTTCAGCATCCTCGCTCAGGCATGTTGACGCACATAATGAAGATTCTTCCGAGATCAAGGAAGATATTTCCTGCCGGATTAAGATTACCATAAAAGCGGAACAACGGGAGGATACCGATTCAAAAGATATAACCAAAGACAAGCACAGGTCGATTGTGAAAAGGTTATCAACCGGGCAAAAGCTGAAAAAGCTTTTGCCACGGCGGCGTGCATCATAGTATGTGATAAGGATAAGGCAACAGAAAATAACATTAAAGTTTTCCTTCATTGGTAGGAAATCTTACTTCCCATATTTTCTATTTACCTTCGATAAGATAATGGCATAATCCTTGCTTAAATTTATAAATGCAATATTTTAAGTCGATGTTTTCATATCCTGTTATCTATTAGGAGGGTTTTTAATGAGTAATCTAAGGATAGGGTTTGTTCAGGCAACAAATAGTATGGATGTTCACTGGTTTAAGCCCCTTGCCTTTGGATATCTCAAATCATATCTTGTGAATAATATTAATTTTTTGGTTGAAATGGATTTTATTAAACCGTATGCAAAGGAGATTGATAAATACGATATTATCGCTATTTCCTCAACTTCACAGGACTATGGCAGGGCACTTGAGATTGCATCAAGGATAAAAGGGGTAACCCCGGAAGTTATAATTATTATTGGCGGTCACCATGTGACTTATCTTCCCGAAACCATGAGCGAGGACTTCGATATTGGAGTAATGGGAGAAGGGGAAGAAACCTTTCTGGAACTCGTTAAGCTGATAAAAAAGAAGAAGAAATTCTTAGCTCCGGATGATTTGAAAGATGTAGAGGGGATAGTCTACCGGGATAATGGAGAGATTGTCGTGACCAGAAGGAGGCATCTGATCAAACCCCTTGACAGGATTCCCCATCCTGAGCGCTTTCCGGATGGAACCCAGTATATCTTCACTTCCAGAGGATGCCCTTACAAGTGTGCCTTCTGCAGTAGTTCAGCATTCTGGGATAAAACTCGAATGTTCAGTGCTGAATATGTCGTGGATGAGATTGAAGAGATTGTCGGTATATTCCCGGATATAAACCATATCACAGTTGAGGATGATCTTTTTGTGATAAGCTTATCCAGATTTAAACGGATATGTGAATTGCTTGAGCAGAGAGGACTTTCAGATAAGCTTAAATTTTCCTTTTCCGTGAGGGCTAACCTTATCACTGATGAGTTTTGTAAAACTATAAAACGACTAAATATTCAGTCTGTCTGTTTTGGTGCTGAATCAGCTTCCGACAGGATTCTTGGAATACTTGGGAAAAAGACTACATCGGCTCAAAATCAGAAAGCGCTTGATCTTCTCCATAAGCATGACATACCCTGTGTCTGCTCCTTTATTATCGGTGTTCCCACAGAGACGGTAGAAGAGGTGAAAACCACCTATGAATTTGTTGTAAACAACCTTCTTGATGATAAACTCAGAGCAGGTTGTCCTGTAAATATCCTTATGCCGATGCCTGGCACAAAGATGTGGGACTTTGCACTGAAAAACGGTCATGTAAAACTAAGCGGTTTCGACTGGAACAAACTATCTATATTTGCCTCGTACAGACACTCAAAAATAGAGTCTTTTAAGGAGTGGGCAGAACTCAGAAAAAGGAATAATTCACTATATCTTAACGAAGAAACAATACCAGAGGAAGCACTCTATGAGATAATGAGCGATTATGAAGAAAAGATAAAAAGGATCGAAAGGGAGAAACTCAGGAACGAGGAGTTAAAAAATACCCTTCAGCAAATGGAGGCAAGACTAAAGGACATGTTAACGGTAACAAATAAATTCAGGGATATCCTTCCAATTCTTGAGGATATATCAAAAAACATCCTACGAGAAGGTGGCTCTCCAGAGTTACTGAATAAAACAGGCGAGTTATGTTATCACCTGAGAATTAACGAAAGGGCATTTCAATTATTTAGAAAGGCATTGAACAGTGACTCCGGAAAAGACGAAATCTGGAACAATCTGGGTGTTATATATCTTGAAAAAAAAGATCTCAATCGGGCAAGGGAGTGTTTCAGTAAGTCTTTAGAGATAAACCCTGAAAACAATGAAGCCAGACATAATACTCTTCAGATGTTGAGTGCCTTATATGAACCGGTTGATGCAGAGAGGTTAAATAAAAAAGGAGGCGTTTCATTATGAGTATGCCCCTGGGAAGCAATAAAAAAGAAATGTTCTTTATGTGGTAACGAGGGTTATTTGGGAACCGTCCGTTATCAGCCTACCAGTATAATAGAAAGTTCGAGTATCATCCTGTTGAGGTGAATCTCCGTCTTGTCAGGTGCCTCAAGTTCGGACTGCTTCCCCGGGATTCTGAACACAAAGAAGCAAGAAGGAATTTGCTTACAGTTGGAGAAAAACTAATCAAACATTAAACATTTGTCATGAATGCGACAGGTTCAGAAAAAAATGAAAAGAATGAGCACATTCCTTTCAGCACTATAGTTCCAGAGAAGAGTTGCTGTCTGAGAAAGGATATTATAAGGGTTGCATATGTTTCATTTGAAAACCCTTCACATGCATGTCCTACAATCAGGATTCTAAGTCCATTCAGGATGATGCAAAAGAATGTTTTTCTGTATTCACCTGTTGAACACAGAAACGGAGAACCAGTACTAAAAAAGAGCGAGCTTTATCTTGCCGATATCATTCTTGTTCAAAGATCCACTTTCTTTATGGACCATTTAATCTCAGATATAAAAGGTCCCTGGCAAAAAATCATTTATGAGATCGATGACCTGCTCATAGATGTTCCCCGAAACAACCCTAACTGGAAACTCAACAAAGATAAATCCAAAATTATAAGATTAATCAAGGATGCAGATGCTATAACCGTATCCACAGAGAGATTAAAGAGGAATCTTCAAGGCTATAACAGCAATATTCATGTTATTCCTAATTACATAGACCCGGCAATTTGGAATATAGAGAAAAGAGGAGGGATAAATGATGATGAACGATTAACCATTGCCTTTATAGGTACCCCTACTCATCAGCATGACTTTAGGATTATCGTACCAGCCATAAAAAAAATACTCGCCAGATACAGAGGCAGGATTGTATTCAAATTCTTCGGCTGTATCACAGATGACCTGAAAGGTCTTGAAGGTGTAGAATTTTCTCATGAACTAATAAACGCCTACACGGCATTTGCAAGTTATATAATGCAACAGAAAATAGACATTGCCCTTGCCCCTCTTGTCAAAAACGAATTCAATAAATGCAAAAGCAACATAAAATTTCTTGAATACTCCATATGCAGGATTCCCGGAATTTACTCGAGAATAGCCCCGTATTCCGAATCCATCCGAGATAGAGATACAGGTATTCTCTGTGATTACAACATCGAGAGTTGGTATTCAGCCATGGTAAGATTAATTGAAGACGAGGCATTGAGAAATCTCATCTCGGAAAATGCATATCAGGAAGTCAGGAACAACTACCTTTTAAATGAACACCAGACAGTCAAATGGTATGGAGCTATTAGTTTCCTTAAGGAGTCAATTTCACTAAAAATAAATATACCTAAAACAAAAAAAGAAAACTATAGCATAAAAGTCAGCAATGGCAACAATGGACTAAAAACACTTCATAGTCTTTATGACCCTGAGGCAGAGGCAGCAGCAATGGTTGCTCAGTTTCAGGCGAATAAGACTGAGCTGGTGGTGGTGCTTGGGCTTGGACTGGGATATCACATCAGGGAATTAGTGAGAAGATATCCTGATACCAAGATAATAGTAATTGAGGCCAGCCCTGATATTTACAAGGCATTCCTTGAGTATGGAGTTGCCCCTGATATTAAAGATAAGGTGGTGTTTGTCATTGGCTATCCACAAAGAGAGGCTATAAAGGAGGTCACGATTCGACAGATCAAGTCAGGTATGCTACCTGTAAATGTATTCTCACTGCCTTCTGCTTTAACAGCCTTTCCCGATTATTACAGACTTATCTATTTAAAGTTAAAAAACATAACATCTGTTAGGCTTGATAAAAAACTCAGATATCCAAAGTTTTATAAGGATCAACTTACAATATGTCTGCTTGACTTTGGATATTTTCTCAGAAAGGAACTTGTAAAAGCCCTTAAATCACTTGGACATAATGTAGTCGGTATTACAGGGCATAAAACGGATAATGTCGGTAAGATGATTGGGAAAATTACAAAGGCTATCATTGAAACAGGACCTGATTTCATCCTTACCATCAATCATTTTGGCTTTGATGAAGGGGGTATGCTCACATCTTTTCTATCCTCAATAGGAATACCTGTTGCAATATGGTATGTGGACAGCCCCAGCATTATTGTAGGTGCATTCAAAAACAATGTATCAGATAATGTGGTACTTTTCCTCTGGGATGACTCATACAGACATGATATGATTTCCATTGGCTTCAGTAATGTCTATAATCTCCCTCTTGCAGCTGATGAAAGCATATTTAAAGCTATAAAACTCTCCAAAAAGGCATACAGGAGATATTACAGCCAGGCGGCCTTTG
>BDTA01000087.1 GCA_002897935.1 bacterium BMS3Abin08 | reverse complement strand
GGCTGGGACAACGTTCAGTTCTATTACAACAATAACAACAGTACGGTAGGCTTTGCCATCCTGGATCCCAACGGGACCCCGCAGGTCTATTACTTTGCAGACTTTTTCTCATACTACTACGACTTTTACTATTCATATGACGGTGCTTACTGGTACTACATAGGATCATATTATTAGTTAGATGTGAAAGGAGGCCTGTTATGCCCTGACAGGCCTCCGTCACCTCTCATCTATCCTGCAGTTGCACAAAGAAATGAACCTCACCGCCATCCCGAAATATCGGGACGGGGTATCTTAAAGTCTCCCCACCCTTGATGGGAGGGGATTAAGGGGAGGGGGAAGGAAGTATAAGGAAACCCCTCAGCCCCGATATTTCAGGGTTGGGTATTGAAAATTTAATCAATCCAAACAGAGATGATAGGATATCAAATAATCGTTTTAACATAAGCTATTATTTTAGGTTGCTCTATCTACTGCCTTGATAGGGTAGACAGGAATTCTGAAGCTTTTAAAATTCTTATTCCAGCATATTTTTTTAGTTTTAACAGATGTCTATCGCCTGAAACAATGTAATCTGCCTTGCATAAAATAGCGCATTCTATGAATTTATTATCATCGGGATCATCAGGTACAGCCTCAATATGTTTAGTAATCTTTAGGGGTATGGTAAAAGTGGAAAAATCTAAAAGGATTCGGTTTATTTCATCCTCATCAAGTTTGAATTTTGTCCTTAGTTTTTCAGATATTTCTTTATCTATGTTGGATGAACTAAAAATAAGGACTTTCTCATCTCGCCCCAAGTCTACTACTTCTCTTGGTTTTCCACCCCAAAAGATAGCAGAGATATAAATATTGCTATCAATAACAACCTTAGCAATCAAAAAAGTCGATCTCCCTCAATTCTTCTCATGGAGAAAGGTATCAAGCTCCTTTTCACTCATCCTGGGTATGTTATACTTTTTTGTTAACCCTTCTGTATAAACATAGAAGTTCTTCTTATATCCCCTTTCTCTAACAACCTCTCTTATCAGGTCCATCTTCTTTTCGAAATCAAGCTGACTAACTAATTCTCGAATTTGGTCATAATTAACATCAACATCCTTCAATTTTGGCATAGTTACCTCCATTATGATAATATCGGATTATTTATCAGGCTCCCCTGTTTCTATAATACCAAATTGCCTTAACCTTTCTCTGCTGATTTAGCTTAAGGAAACCCCACAGCAGAGAGCGGGGTTAATAAATAAAGCTCATCAGGGAATTGTGTGGGAGAATAAATAATGCAAGATAAACCATCCCGAAAGCTTTCGGGAAGACACGGAGAAATCAGTTTTCTACAACAAAGAGGTCAAACTCTCCGACCATAGGTCGTAGGTCGGAGCTTGGGTATATTTTTTGCTGCCTCACCAATTATATGTATCTGCCATACAACCGCGCTCTTGGTCTTCTCATCTGCAATGAACTTTTCATAATCCTGCCCGGCAATAAAGGTCTCTATATCATCTATTGCCCGAAGGATATCCTTGATAAATAATTTGTAATCTCTTGTCATATATACACTGTTTCATTGAAAATAATATCTTTGAGTTCAGGTCTTATAGCTCCTTTTCTTACAAGATCAACCTTTTTCCTCAGCAATCTACTTAGGTGGTCTTCCAAGTCAATAAACATGAAAATATCGGGTAATTCATCAAACTCAACAAGTATATCAACATCACTACCTCTTTTCTTCTGCTCACCCCTTACATAAGAACCAAACACACCGATCTCTTTTATCCTGTATCTTTTTCTTAATTCCTCTTTATGTTCTTTGAGAATTGCATTAATCTCCTCAAGAGTTTTAATAGTTCTTGTGTTTCTGTTTTCTGAAATCAGATTTTTGCTCATTATCTCGCCTGAAAAAGTTCCAACTGCTCTATAACATCTTTTACTTCATTCACTATTTTATCCCTTTCTATTAGGAATGCGTCAAGAAGTTTCTTTCCCTTGCTCACAGTTGGAGGGGTTTCTGATACTGCTTGGGCTACATAGAACCCTTCCTATAAACCTTTTTGCTGTACCCCATATTGCGCCTTAAATATCTATTTCCGCTCTAATTAGAGTCTGTGTATAAACTGCTGTTTTATATTTTTGTCATACCCGAAGTCTGTAGTCGGGTATCCAGAACTTATTGAAAAGACTGGATTCCCGCCCAACTGACCGCGGGAATGACGGCTCTATTGTTGACTTTATACACAGACACTAATTAGAGTCTGTGTATAAAGTGCTGTTTTATATTTTTGTCATGCCCCGAAAGCATTCGGGATATCCAGAAGTTACTGAAAAGACTGGATTCCCGCCCAACTGACCGCGGGAATGACGGCTCTATTGTTGAGTCATCATGCCCCGAAAGCGTTCGGGGCATCCAGAAAGCATTGAAAACACTGGATTCCGGCTTAAGAACTACCGGAATGACAGATAGAAAATCTCTTGACCCAGCTTCATTCACTTATCAGCAGCCGGTGTATAATACTGTTATGACAAAAAAAGGGCTTCAGGAGGCATCTTTTGTCACGGGGCAGCACATTCCTTGCAGGGGGGGAGGATACAAAGTCTGCAATACCTTTAAATAATATACCCATTTTACCATTGAAAACCGCAAGAGCAGAGCTTATGATAACCCTCGAGAGCGTCAGATAAAGGGCGGACCATACCGGGTAATACATCCATATAAGCAAGAGGGAGTTCCTCAGGGTATAGTAAATCCTCCGTTCCGGGTTTCTTGGTTGTCCTTCCGTCCTGTGAACTGCAACACACCCGGGATCGTAAACGACCCTGAACCCGTCGAGCTTCACTTTTACTGCAACATAAATCTCATTATGGTAGAGGAAAAAATCCTCAGGATAGTATCCGGCATTCTCAAAGACTGTTTTCCTGATTGCAAAACCGCATCCAACAAAGGCAAAGGACTCCTGGAACCGGTCCGAGGAGGGCAGATGCCATGTATTGAACCTCTTTCCTTCCCGGTCCGTGATTTTAAAGGCCACAACACCGACATCGGGACTGCTGCCGAAGATATCCATCACCCTGTCTATAGTGCCGGCCTCTATGTGGGAATCGTCATCGAGGACAATCAGGATCTCCCCCGCCGCTATACGAAAACCCCTGTTGTATGCCGCTATTCCGATATTTTTATCGAGAAATACCGTTTTAATCTCATCTTTATACCGGGTGAGAAACTCCCGGGTACCGTCATCAGAGCCATTGTCAACGGCAACAATCTCAATGCCGGTCTTATGCTCCCTGCATGTCAGCAGTTTATTCAGGGTTACCGTTGTCTGGCTCAGCCTGTTGTAGTTAAGGAATACTATACTTAATACGGGGGGCTCCATAACAAAGCTCATCCTTATCCTATCAGTTTTTTAGCCAGAGACATGGCTTCCAGACAGGCAATATCCATATTAAGATACCTGTAGGTCCCCAGCCTCCCGGCGAAGAAGATACTTTTTAGCCTCTTACATCGGTTTATGTACCTGTCACGCATTTCATGGTTCTCCTCAAGTGGTACGGGATAGCACGGGTCGCCATCCGACGTGGGATACTCAAAAGAGACAACGGTCCTGCCGGCTTTCTGTCCGGTCAGTTTCTTGTATTCCGTAATCCTCGTAAAATCATAATCGTTCGGATAATTGACAACTGCAACATCCTGATACGATTCCACATCGTACGTCCTGAAATCGAAATCAATGGACCGGTACTGTAACTTTCCGTACTGAAAACCAAAATACTCATCCACCGGACCGGTATAAACAAGACCCCCGAACTTTATACCTGAAGGCAAATCCCTGAAATCCGCCTGCAGCATAACATGAATATTTTTATGATTCAGCATATTTCTGAACATGCCGGTATATCCATTCAGGGGGACACCCTGGTATGGATCGTCAAAATACCTGTCATCCGAGGAGAACCTGACGGGTATCCGTTGTGTAACGAGAGGAGAAAGCCTGTCCGCCGGCATCCCCCACTGTTTTTCAGTGTATTTTTCAAAAAACTTTCCGAACAACTCCTCACCCACCTGTGAAATGACCGCTTCCCTTGCATTAGACGGATTCTTAACCGGCACTCTCCTGGAGTCAAGAAAATCTCTCATTTCAGATGGGGATAAATCCTTGTTATAGAGTTCCCTGATTGTTTTGAGATTTATCGGGAAGGTTACATACCTGCCGTCGATAAAGGCCTTTACCCTGTGCTGGTATAACCTCCACTCTGTAAATCCCGACAGGAAATCCCATACCGCTTTATGTTTTGTATGAAAGATATGAGGACCGTATTTATGGATTAAGATACCGTCGGTATTATAAAAGTCGTAACAATTACCCCCGATATGGTCCCTCCTGTCAATCAAAAGCATCTTTCTCCCTTCCTCTGCAAAAATCCTTGCAAGCGTTACACCACTGATACCAGCTCCAACAATTAGAAAATCATACATGGGATTACCTCACTTTATAAAAAATGACAGACAGATATTCTTAAAGGCCTTTAACCCCCTTCGCATAACACTCCTGTATACCGATAGAGGCCTTCGGTCAAGCAGCCAGTATGTATCATCGATCTTCACAACCAGTTCCCTGGCGAGCAGGGATGCAAAATACGGCATATATCTTATATCCACATATGCCCTTTCATACTTCCTGTATCCGGCAAGCCCGAGAACCATCATTAAGAACTTCTTAGGGGTTGCCCTGTTCATACGTGGAATAATCCTCCCGTTCCTCTTCCAGTACCACAGCGCATCAACGAGATAGGGGGGGATAATCAGGTCCTTTATCGTCCTTTCATATCCGGAATCAAAGGGGAAACCCTGAACGTCAAACCATTCACTCTGAACCACCAATACACCGCTATCGGGATGGGTCGACTTGATATCATCCTCACTATAGCCGCGGGGTAAATCAAAGTTCCTTCCGCCTCTCCTATCGTTCTTGAAGTCCTCAACAGCATAAAGCAGCATCTCCGCCATCGGCGAAAGTCCTCTTAACTCGATCTCAACGGCCTGAAGGCACTTCCTGACAAGAAATCGCCTCACATCGGACAATGAAGCATACTTCTTCAACAGAAAGAGCATGTTTCTCACATCATAGTACTGTTGCCACGTAACCGGCTTTTCAGCAGCAGAGAGGTGCCAGATAACGGAGTCGGCCACAGCCGCTATCCTGTATCCAAGGCCCTTTATCCTGAGGCACCATTCCACATCATCAAAATGAATAAAGAAATCCTCCCAGAGCCCGGCCTTCCTTGCAACATCAGCCCTCACAACCAGAGAAGCGGCAGCCACATAATCAACATCATAAATCCCGCTTCTGTTGTTGCTCTTTCTCGTAAGATGACGGTTCAGAACAAGCCCCCCGTAGTTCAGGTCCACATAGGCGCCTACCTCATTAGTAACCTCCGGATTATCGAGCTGGCACATCTGGGAACCGGCAACCGCAATACCCTCATCACTCTCAAGGACCTTTACTAATTCACTCAGTGAGTTTTTTGATACAACAACATCGTTATCCAGCAGATAGTAGTACTTATATCCGTCCTGCCCGAAGGCATAACTCAATCCGGTGTTAAACCCCCCGGAGCCGCCTGTATTCTCGGCATTTTCAATCACCTTCACATGGGGGAACGATTCCCTTATACTATCCGCCGTCCCGTCAATGCTGGCATTGTCCACAACCACGACATCGCAGTTGTCATAGTCCAGTTCGCCTAAAGATTCCAACAGGTTTACAACATAATCCTTCTTATTAAAGGTAACAATTATTATTAACACCGGCGGGGCTGGCATGATCTCTCCTTATAGTTTAATCCCGAAATCCTCGTTGATGTCTGTAAGGTTCGGGTTGTAATATGGATCCCTGAAACCCGTTCCGGATATCTCCTCACGGAGATCCTCCAGGTCGGCCTTATAATCGGTCTTACCCATATCAACATTCAGACCCATATAGGGCACACAGACGATCCTCTCATTGAGGTTAACGGTCTTGATGTAAAACCTCATGCAGGACAGAAAGTAACTGCAGTCCTCATCAAGATAACCATTTTGCCTGAGAACACCTATGGGAGAACACCAGAAAGCGGGATATACGAAAGAAACGTTCCTGGGAACGGATGCAACCGCCCCATAGCCCTTTTCTTCAAATGCCCCGTTTCTGTATGCAAGCAGAATTTTACCTGAATCCGAAACGGAAATTCCAACATTAAATATCCTGTTGCCGTCATAGAACTTCGCACCCGTGACGGATACTCCATCTATCCTCAGGTATCCGAGCATATCAACCATGCCGGGAGTTACAATAGTATCTATTGCATCGACAGCAAAAAAAACCTTCCTGCCGGCCTTGATCCTTCTCAGTGTATCGTTGATATCACTCACTCTGTAATCAGAGAGAAAGCACTCCACATCAAAACGGTTCAGGTATTGTTTCACCAAACTACAGATCCTGCTTCTCTCCTCAAAACTTCTCCCGACTGCAATCAGGGCTATTTTCTCATGCGCCAATTCCTCTTCATCCCACGTTATCCTGTAATGTCCCCGCCATAGGTCTTTATCCTCGAACACCTCCCTTACGGGCAGATTCCTCCTTTTAAGCTGATCATATACGACCCTGACGCCGGATTCAAAGGCGTAACCCTTCCGGCCCGGTTCCATGGCAACGCTTCTTTGTGACTGTCTCCAGCTATACAACACCATTGGATAATGCACCACTTTTTCCGTATTCCCGGCAACCTTTAATACGAGATCGTAATCCTGGGAACCTTCATACCTGCTGTCGAAGCCACCCACTTCTGTAACCAGATGTCTGGCATAAATCTCTAAATGAGAGGCATAATTAAATGAAAGGAGATATTCGGGAGACCAGTCAGGCTTAAAAAGATGCATATATCTCCTGTCGTTGGGGGAAAGCATGTCCCTGTCGCTATAGAAATAGTCTATCTCCTTTTCCTGCAGCTCCCTGACAAAGGCATAAAGTGCGTCCGGATATAACTCATCATCCTGATCCATCAACGCCACATAATCTCCCGTCGCTTTCTCCAGTGCATACTGCGAAGTTTCGGCAATGCCGGAATTGCTCTCCTTAAAATAGACCTTTATCCTCTTATCCCGTATACGGCCCAGGGCGTTTAAATATGACCTTGATTCAGAGGCATCGTCCACCAGACATAACTCCCAGAAGGGATAGGATTGCCATAAAACCGATCTAATCGCCATATAAAACTCATCAGGGGCGGGATTGTAAACCGGCATAATTATCGATATCTTCGGTTTTATCTTAAACGTCCTTGATGTGTTATACATTTCAGAAAGGCTGTGGAGGGTAAAACCCCTGTGCCGGAACAGCCACAGCTCATACTCGATCCATTCCGAAGAGGTAAACCGCCTTAGATACCCCTCATCTTTCTCCATAATAAACCCGGGGAAGGACCTGATGTAGCTGCTTAACTTAAATAGCCTTCTTTTGAGTTCCATATCTTAAGGTTCATTCCTAAAAAAGTTGAAAATACTTGATCAGTCCGTCATTCCGGCTTGTCCTGTCATTCCGGCTTGTCCGGAATCGTTCCTTAAAAAGGATTCCCGACACGCTTCACTTGCGGGAATGACAAATATATGTAGTTGCCGTTTTTTCCGTCATTCCGGCTTGTCCGGAATCGTTCTTCAAGAAGGATTCCCGATGCGCTTCGCTTACGGGAATGACAAAAAACACTTTTTCAGACTTTTTTACAAAACCATCTTCTTTATCTTCCTGTAAAACCGGATCAGCTTCCATGCCTTTGAATCCTTTATAAGAGACAGCTCCCTCTTGACTTCTTTGTTCTCCTCAAGCAAACTCCCGCTCTTCTCCTCCATTGTCCTCAACACACAATGCTCAAGGGCATCGACACCAAAAAAATCCGCATGCTTCTTATAAAACAAATCCCGGTACCGCTTATGATACTCGTGCCCGCCCTTGTACGTTATGGTTGCACTGCCTAATATTGAATATTCAGATACAACCTCTTCAACAAAAAGAAAGTCGTTTTTTAGCGCAAGCCTGAAAAGAAGGTCCCAGTCTTCAAAGATTTCAAAATCCGGATCAAAGCCCCCTATATCGCTCAAAAGGGCTTTTTTTGTAAGAATTGAATTTATCGGGATAAAGTTCCTGTAAAACAGCTCGTACATGTTAAAGGGCTTCCCAAGGGTGAAGAGCCGCTCCCTGCCCTGCCCCTTATATTGAAAGCAGTCACATTTCCCGTAAACCAAACCCGCCGCCCCCTTAAGCATCACATCAATAAGAACGGAAATAAAATTCTCATAATACCTGTCGTCATCATCGAGAAAAGCAATATACTCCCCGCTTGCATGTTCCAACCCAGTATTACCGGCAACCGGCCTCCCGCGATTGTCTTCATGCCGGAAGTATTCAAGAACGACATCGCCGAGTATCCCCCTTAATTCCTCCGTATCCAGTTCGCAACCCCCGTCATTTACAAGCACTACCTCTACCGGCCTGTATGATTGACCGGCAATGCTCTTTAGCGCCCTTTTCAGCAATTCAGGACGGTCTTTGGTCCGGACAATTACCGACACCAGGGGTTTTGGATATGTCTCTCTCATCTCAGAATATCGAAATCATCCATTTGGAAATCAACACCGTACATGCTCAGCCTTCTAATCAAAAATCTTGGGACCATCTTATACCTGACACCAATAACAAATCCCGTGTATCTTGAAATCGAGTCGAACAGTAAAATCAGGGCAATATCAAGCCTGCCTTTCCTTAGTAAATACTTCATACCATCTGAAAGATAGCGCTTCCCTTCTCCCGAGGGCTCGACCAGAGAAAAGATATTGCTCATTTTCAGTACCCTGCCCAGATCAAAATACCTCTTGAACTGTTGAAGAGGGCTATAGTTATGCGAATGGTAGACCTTCGCCGAAGGCTGATAAGCTACCTTGTATCCCCGCAATATAAGCTTGGATGCAAGAAACATATCCTCATTCAAAAGCACTCCGGGGAACCGGCCGACCTCAAAAAAGGCCCTCTTCTTCACGGCGGAACAGACATTTGAAAAGAAAAAGGTCTTTATACCGAGGTCTTCTATATCCTCGCTGCTCTTGGTGACAGCCCTGTCAGGGTAGTTAAAGGTCCTGGCAAACTTTTCAATAGCGGACGCATCACTTCGGGGGATATGCCTCCCAAAGGAAGCAGCAACCCTATCATCTCCTAAAGGCATTATCAGTTCCTCTATCACCCTATCATCAACGGGCAGGACATCCTGAGTCATAAACACAAGCATATCCCCCCTCGCCATCCCTGCGGCCATATTACGGGTATCCCCGTGATTGAAGTCTTCCCTTTTAATTATCAGCGGCTCGATCCCAAAACCCCTGACGGTCTCAGCGGTATCGTCATCGGAGCTTGAATCCACCACTATGATCTCATCCGGAGGTAGGGTCTGATCTTTAAGCCCCCTCAGGAGGGGACCGATGGTGCCGGCCCCGTTCAAGGTCGGGATAATGACCGAAACACTCATATGATATCAACCGGCAGACACAATATTTTCTTTTCAACCCCGGGCATTTTTTATCCGCACCCCGTGTTAATACGTCTCTGAACCCCGGGGTATTATATTATACCTTGCAGAGAAAATGATTTGAAACAACAATAATTGCTATAATAGCCGAACTTAATGAAAGAGGTATGCCATGAAAAACATATTTGTTACGGGTGTAGCGGGCTTTATAGGTAATAAGGTTGCCGAGGTGCTCCTGCAGGAAGGGCACTCAGTCGTGGGAATAGACGATCTTAATGATTACTATGACGCAAGGCTCAAGAAATGGAGGCTTGACCGCTTAGGGTCCTTTGAGGGTTTTCATTTTGTCCGGGGGGATATTGCCGACTATCCCCTGATTAAAGAGACATTCAATGAAAACAGCTTTGATTCCGTGATTAACCTTGCTGCTCGGGCCGGTGTAAGGGCCTCTGTGAAAGACCCCTGGATATATCTCGATACGAACCTTAAGGGGACACTGAACCTCCTTGAATGCTGCAGGGAATCAGATGTGGGACAGTTCATCCTTGCATCCACCTCCAGCCTGTACGGGTTTAACGAGATGCCCTTTTCCGAGACACAGAACACCGACACCCCCCTTGCCCCATACGGAGCCACAAAAAAAGGGGCCGAGGCGCTCTCCTACAGTTATCACTACCTGTATGGCATTAACGTAACCATACCGAGGTATTTTACCGTCTACGGACCTGCCGGACGGCCTGACATGAGCATCTTCAAGTTTATAAGGAATATTGATACCGGTAAACCGATCCCGGTCTATGGTGACGGCAAGCAGACGAGGGACTTTACATATATCGACGATATTGCCTCCGGCACAGTGCTTGCCATGGGGGTTAAAGGTTATGAGATAATCAACCTCGGGAATGACAACTCAGTGGGGTTGATGTATGTTATAAACCTCATTGAAGATGCCCTCGGCATGAAGGCCGACATCAAGTGGCTCGAGAGGCACCCCGCCGACGTTGAGGCCACATGGGCAAACATCGGGAAGGCGAAGAACATACTGAAATGGTCGCCCGGGGTAAAGATTGAAGAAGGTATCGAGAGAACAGTTAAATGGTATAAAGAAAACAGGGATTTCATACTTTCTCTGAGGGAGGTGGAATAATGAAGAAAAAGATTCAACTGATTAAACACCATGCCTGGAGGCATGACAGGGCATTCCCGGGAGTCTCAGGATTTCATGGCAGGTCTATTCTCCTGAGGTTAGGCCTTATAGCCGTTCTTCTTACGGCAATGACCCTGCCTTCGTGCAGCGGCAAAAAGGAGATCAAGAGACCTTCCCTTGAGGCCAAGATAGCCGACGAGGCATTCGCCCTTGCAGAGAGGTTGAAAAAGGCATACATAAACAAGGACAGGGCGGGACTCGAAGCACTCTGCACCAGGAACGGCTTTCTTACCATTATCGGGAAATTAAAGGACTTTGATTCAGCCACACTTGACTTCACACCAAGATGGATCGATATGGAAAAGGACAAGGTAATCCTTTACGTACAGTGGTCCGGCAAGTGGAAAAAGGGTGGCAGGACGTTCAGGGAGAAGGGACTTTCAGCATTTGTCCTGACAGGATCGCCTCTTAAGCTGAATGACATCTTACGGGCAAATCCCTTCAAGTATCCGGAGACATAAGAACTTAAGAAATGTCTGTGTATAAAGTCGAACAGTTGTCGTTATTCCGTCATTCCGGCTTGTCCGGAATCGTTCTTTGAGAAAGATTCCCGACTCGCTTCGCTTGCGGGAATGACATATGACCGTAATTTTATACACAGACTATAGGAAGGGGAAGGGAACCTGCTTCTTTCTAACCACAGCTACTGCAGGAACTGCCGCTGCTCCCACAGGAGGAGCAGCCGGATGAGCCCGCAAAGGGCTTGTCAACCCCGCTCATCCCAAAGACCGAAAACTTCTTGGAGATATCCTTGCTATTGCATTTAGGGCAGGAAACCTCCTGGGATCCGAAAATCAGCTTCTCAAAATCCTCTCCGCACTCCAGGCATTTATACTCATATATGGGCATAATTTCTCTCCGTTTTTATTATAACAGACAAACCCGCAAAAAGTCCTTTTTCATGCTTGTGATATTGCCTCATCCACGACCTCGACCACGTGAAATACCCTGTCCCCCTTGATCACCTTTGAGAGTTGATAAATACATCCCGGACATGACGTCACCATTACTTCGGCGCCCGATCCCTGAAACTCCCTGACCCTGCTTTCAAGAAGCCTCAGGGACATATCCCTGAACCTCAATGATACAGTGCCTGCAAAACCACAGCAGCCTCCCTTGATCTCCTTAAGCTCAACACCGAGCCTCTTCAACAGGGCCCTCGGTTCTTCATAGAGCCCTGACCCGTATTTTGAATGGCAGGGGTCATGATAAACCGCCGTCAATTTAAAAAAATCATCGGGGGCTATCACTCCCGCGAGAAAACTCACGGAGTCCATAACCTCAATCCCGCCGCCGACAAGCTCGGGGTACCTGTCCTTCAGTGTAATCACACAGGTGGGGCACAGGGAGACCAGGGCATCCGCCTTGAGGGAATCGAACAATGCCCTGTTCTTGCGTGCAAAACCCGCAGCCATTTCAATCATGCCTGAATCAAGAAGCGGAGCTCCGCAGCAGACCTCTCCCTTTGGCAGCACCACTTCATACCCGAGCCTGTTACATACCCTGATAAACGCCTCTCCCAAATTCGGGAAAAGGTACCTCACACTACATCCACCGAAGAGCACAACCCTGCCTTTTTTTTTGAGGGGGTCGTCCGGCCCAAAGACCGAACCCCCGCTGCCGGGCAGGGGCACACCTACAGTGAATGACCTGTCAATGAGACCACTCCTGACAAGTAACGGCTTCAGGAGCGGACGGAGGATACTGTATCCCCTGAGACTCAACCGGGGGCTTCTAAGCACAAAGGAAAGCGCCCTCCTCAGGAACCACCCACTTCTGTCGGCACCCCTGAGAAGGCCCCTCCCGCGGACAAGGGCCCGGACGATATCAACTCCCGCTGAACAAGTTCCTTTGCAGGCTCCGCAGAGGAGACACGAATAAATTCTGTCAACCGTATCCTGTGAGGGCTCAAGGTCCCCCTTCAATACATGGTGGAGTATGCTGAGCCTGCCACGCGGGCTGCGGGATTCAGAATGCTCAAGGAAATACGTAGGACATTCCGCCTTGCAGCTTCCGCAGAGGATACAGTTCTTCAGTTCCCTGATTAAAGCTTCATCACTTATCATCTGTCCATAAACTCATTTATTCCGTCATTCCCGTGGAGAGGCTGTATCATAACCGTCATTCCGGTATCAAGTACGGGACAGGCTCTGAACTTATTTAGAGTCTGTGTATAAACTACAGTCATTAGTCATTCCTGCAATCCCGAACGCATTCGGGAGTCGGGAATCCTTCTCAAGGAACGATTCCGGACAAGCCGGAATGACGGAAAAAACGACAACTACATGTATTTGTCATTCCCGCAATCCCGAACGCATTCGGGACGGGAATCCTTCTCAAGCAACGATTCCGGACATGCCGGAATGACGGAAAAAACGACAACTACATGTATTTGTCATTCCCGCAATCCCGAACGCATTCGGGACGGGAATCCTTCTCAAGCAACGATTCCGGACATGCCGGAATGACGGAAAAAACGACAAC
>BDTA01000086.1 GCA_002897935.1 bacterium BMS3Abin08 | reverse complement strand
CAGGCATTGTTGATCGTGGTTGCATCGTCGGTGGCCTCTAAGAGATACTTCCACGAAAACAAGGATTGAAACTCAGTTTCAGTTCAACTGACTTGAACTTTGAGAGGTCTCTAAGAGATACTTCCACGAAAACAAGGATTGAAACTCTGCTCGGTAAGGTCAACTGCAAAACGTCAAGCATATTTCCCTATCAACGACAATTATAATTCCCTGAAAGGTTCTACTGATGAGTTAGCTCCCCTTCTCCACCTTCCTCGCCTTCTGATACCTCGGTGCCTGTACTGCCTCAATTTCTTCCTTTCTCATCGTTAACCTCATTTCTGCCTCCTGGTTCTCTTTTACATAGAAGGCTATTTTCTACCAATTTTCTTCAAGATTTCCTTTTTGAGACAACGATACCCTTTCGTTTAGGTTTCTTATGAGGCAATTCGGAAGATTGACTAACAGTATACAATTGTAGTATATTGTAAACAAATGGAGACAATAGTCTTTGATTCCTCAACATTAATATTATTAGCCAAGGTTGATATTTTAAGGACCGTTACCGAAGAGTTTCAGGTAGTAATTCCGGAAAAGGTTAAAAGGGAATGTATCAGAAAAGACACCTTTGATGCTCATTTAATCTCAGCCTTAATCGAGGGTGGTGGCATCAATGTTATCAAGACAACCAGGAAAGAACTTATAGACAGGCTGTCCAAGGATTTCAAGATTCATCGTGGTGAAGCAGAGGCCCTTGCTCTTGCATTTGAAAAGAAAGTCTCACTCGCTGTCGATGATTTACTGACAATAAAGGCTTGCAAGATACTGAATCACCGCTTTACGACAGCAATTCATTTTTTGATAAATATTGCCGGGAATGGGAAGGTTAATAAACAAACCGCCCTTGTAAAAGTTGATAAATTGTCTCTATATGGCCGTTATAACAGGAAAATAATAGATGATGCAATAAAGAGGCTAAAAGGAGGTGTCTAATGGCCGTTATCAGTCTTAGATTAAAAGACAGGGAGCTCAAAAGACTTAACGAACTCTCTAAGATGGTGCACAAGGATAAATCTACGGTTGCGAGGGAACTCCTTGAGTATGGATGGGAGTTTCTGATGATAAAGCTTTACAGGGAAGGAAAGTTATCTCTAAGCACACTTGCCTCAAAGCTGGAAATGTCAGTTAGTGAGACGATAGACCTCCTGTCTGAATTTGGAGTCGAATCACCAATAGAGTATGATGATTATTTGAAGGGGTTTGAAGTGTTTGAGAAAAAAGGATAAAAATATTGGCTGATGTAAAACTATTGCAGGAAACCAAATAATATTTAAGGGATATTGCACGGAGGGGTTGATTGGTAAAAAAGCTCGCAAGAAAAGGGGGGATATCGAACTCATCTCCTTTACCTGAAAGATCCGTGAGCATGTAAGGGAGCACTACAGGTTTGGCCCCCCATATAGAGAGGGAAAGAGACTGGAAAAGTCAAAAGTCAAGACGCGGCACCATGAGCATGTAAAAGACTGGCCTAAGAGATACTTCCACGAAAACAAGGATTGAAACCTATGGGACATGTTCCATGGGTTAATGCGTTAACGTCGCCCTTCGCACTGACCGGAGACACACAGGAAATAAGTTAAAAAATGCGATTGTATTTGCTTAATTAAAAACACTTTTGAATGCATTTTCATAAAGTAAAAGTAAATTTTTGTGCAAAAAATAGCGTTTTTTGCATAGTATTATGCTTTATATTTATTGTATCACATGTTCGGGTTCTCGGCACCTTCTCCGTAAACTTTGAAATCCCGGACTACTGGGGGGGATTGCGAAGCCTGTCCTGAACTTGATTCAGGATCGGTGTCGAGGGGGTTTGGGACGGTGGTCAGGCAAGACGGCTATGGCGCCCCGGTGAAATAATCTTCGATTTCACAGGGCAAGCATAAAGGGTAGGCGGTAAGAGATAATAAGATCGGAGAGTTGGAAAATATGATGTAATTGCTTAAAAAGGAGGTGATTAAAATGACGGTCATTAGCAAAGAGAAGGTAAAAGATATGTATTATGCCAACTTGATGTATGAATACCACAGGGTCTCTGAAAAAATCAGACTCTTTGAAAAAAAATATGCCATGTCATTTGATGAGTTTGAAAAAGGGTTAAAAGGTTCTGAAAAAGAAGATATTGAAAAATGGGATGATTACATGGAATGGAAAGGATATAAAAAGGTTCTGCAAAGGCTGACCAAGGAGAAGAAGGAGCTGGAAGTTGGAGATTATAAAGTGTATTGAAAAGAGTAGCATAATTAAAAAATATGATATTCTTGTTTTTGAAATTTTTGAAGGAGGTTTTTACATAAAGATTACAGCCTCGTTAATTGATGATACGGAGTTATATATCCGCGAATATTCTGATGTTGATGAACGAAACTATTCATATCATTGGCAGGATTATAATAGACGACTTTTAATGCTCTGGGATAATGCAGGACACCACAGACATATTGAAACATATCCACATCACCTTCATTGTAGCAGTGATATTTTGCCAAGTTATCATATTTCTTGCGAAGAAATACTGAAGGACATTGAAGATCAAATCTCGAGTGAAAAAAACCGATAAAAAGATTCTCCTGCCTCCCTTACTCCCTTAAAGGTAAGCCCATGTTCGGATTCTCGGCACCTTTTCCATGAACTTTGAAATCCCTGACTACTGGGAATAGGTAAGTTGGTGTCAAGGGGGGGTTGGATGGTAACCGGGCAGGCAGAAGCCGAAAGCAGGAAATAGTTGAGGAGATTGGGTGTTGTTGGGGGTGTTGACATAACTTTGGTGATATGTCATAGTAGCTATAAATGTAGCTACATGGAGGTGGAGGATGAAGTTTGCAAATGTAAGGGAACTCAAGAATAAGACATCTGAGATACTCAGAAAGGCTGAGAAAGAGGCTGTGATTATTACATCAAAGGGCAAGCCAAGGGCAATAATAACTGCAATTTCGGAGGAAGATTTCAATGATTACTTGCTCGAACAAAGCCCGGAACTTCTTAATGTCCTTGAAGAGGCAAGGCAAGAGTATAAATGCAAAGGTGGTATAAAACTAAAAGATTACCTTGCCGGCAGAAAAAAGAGGCATGGATAATTTCGAGATTATCCTTTCTCACAGGGCAGCAAAAGACCTTGATGGTTTCAGCGATCGTATTTGTACGAAAATTACAAATGCCATGACCGTTCTTATGGAAAACCCTTTCCCGAGGGGTAAGTTAATTAAGAAGATTAAGGGAACAAATGCAGATTTTTACAGATTGAGGATTGATAAATACAGAGTGTTTTATATGATTGAAGGTAACGAGATTGTTGTTTTAAGAGTTTTAAGCAAGAAAGACGCTGCGAAATTTATTAAGAAGCTAAGCTAAATTGTTGCCATGCAACCTGTTATTAATACATACGGTTTATCTCCAGAGGAATGGAGATTGATTTAAGATCAGGGCGGACGAAAAGGTCTTTGAACTATCCTGCAAAAGGTCTCCTCGATCCTTATCTCTACGGCAGTATACATCACCTTCGATGCAATCAAGATAGCGATGGAGAATAATCTCCTTTCTTGCCATAATACCTCCTGACTCCTATATTTCCTCAGGAAATTTACGGCATTGTGGATAAAGTGGGGAATTGTTCTGAAACTAACTGGGTAATTCTTTTGATTCCAGCTGGGGAATTAATTTGAAACTACCTGGGTCTTTGCGCTGAAACTCGACAAATGATTCCGGACAAGCCGGAATGACTGAAAAAATGACAACTGTTCAACTTTATACACAGACTCTGGATAGGTTAGGTAAGAATAAAAGGCAGAAAATTGTGGCAATTTATGAAACAGACTTGACATGTCCACTATTCCATGATATATTGTAGTAGTGGACTCCTACAATAACAGGAAGGCATATATGGAATTGGAAAAGATAGACCCGTGTTGCACGGTAAAGCCCGATCTCAAGAGTCGTCCCTTGCTTACGGAAGATCAGGCGATGGCCCTTGAACGGACTTTCAAAATACTTGCCAACAGCACGAGGCTTAGGATACTTCATGCCCTTTTTCTATCTGAAGAGATTTGTGTATCGGAGCTGGCGGAAATCCTGGCAATGAAACCTACTGCGGTTTCAAACCAGCTCCAGCGGTTGACATTTAGCGGGATCATTGAGTCCCGTCGAGACGGGAACCAGATTTATTATCGTGTCGTCGACCCCTGTGTGGTCGAGCTTCTGGACAGCGCCTGGTGTCTCACCGAAGATGCTGAGGTGCGGGTACGGAAAAGGAAATGAGAATAGAATAATGTCTACGCTGGTTTACATGAAATTACTGGAGCAGACCCCGGACAAGTATGACCGTTGGATGCGCATCCTGACACTCGGCCGGATCGACCATATTAAGCGTGAAATCGCTTCGGTCTGGGTGGAGCCCGGTCACGATGTCCTGGAAATCGGCAGTGGAACAGGAGCACTCGCTGCGTTGATGACCGGTCGCGGTGCGCACGTGGTCGGAATCGATGTTTCAGAAACCATGCTGGCCGCCTTCCACAAGAACGCTCCGGAAGCTGAATTCTTCCACATGACCGCAACAGAGATTGAGCGGCTTGGAGAGGGTCGCTTCGACCGGATCATAGCGACACTTTCTTTCAGCGAACTTACATATGATGAACTCGACTTTGTACTTCGTGCAATACCCTTCCTTCTCAAGACGGGGGGCAAATTGGTGGTATCCGACGAAGTTCCGCCGGCTGTATGGTGGAAACGACTTTTGGCGAGCGTCATCAGGCGGCCCCTCGCAGCGCTGACTTTCCTTCTTACCCGGAACACCACGAACGTGCTGAAAGGCTTTGAAGGGCGGCTCGAACAAGCAGGGTTGCGGACTATATATCGCAAGAACTTCCTGCTCGATACGTTGGCTCTCATCGTAGCGGAGAAGCAGTGATGTGGAATCTCATAAAAGACCTGTGGCTCCTCTTCGGCCGCCTGTTTCCCTTCCCCACGAAGCCGGGGCTGCGTCGGGTGGGAACTCCCGGCCGGACTTCACCGGTCATCGTAACCTGCAACTTTGAATTAACCGTACGAAAGGTCATCCGGATCCTGAAACGCGATGCTATTGACGCCTGGTTGCTGGTGGCTCCCACGAAGGGCATCAATGTGTGGTGCGCGGCATGCGGCGGTCACTTTACGACCGATACCGTGGTCTCCATCCTCAAGACCAGCGGCATAGAGAACATGGTTGATCACAGGGAGCTCATCCTTCCGCAATTGTCGGCGCCCGGAGTAAACGTCTGGGCGCTCAAAGAACGCTCGGGATGGAAACCGCGCTTCGGTCCCGTGGATATCGGGGACCTAACTGCGTATCTGGGAAATGGAAAACCGCGTGCAGAACGGGAATACCGTCGTGTGAGGTTCGATCTCAAGGACCGCCTTGTCATGGGGACGAACCTCGGCTTCAATTCGCTCCTGTTTTTTATTCTTCCCCTGCTCATCGCATCGATCTGGGTGAGCGGTCTGTGGTGGAAATCCATCCTTTTGCTGTTCATCCTTGCCGTTCTCAACAGTATTCTGGTGTTCCGCCTTCCGGGCAAGCCCGGCGTACAGAAAGGATTTTCGCTTGGGCTTCTTGTATCGGTGGTGTTTGTGGTCGCAACCGCAACCCTCTGGAAAATGGAACGACCATGGGAGATTCCGGGCTGGACAGGCTGGATTATCCTGCTTTCGACCTACCTTGGCTATGATATGCCAAGCTGGTCCCCACTATGGAGAGCAGATGTAAAAGATCTGGTTGCGGGTGTAAGAAACACATACATCGGAGTCAATCCCGAACGGTGCATCGGCTGCGGGCTTTGTCAAACCGTCTGTCCGGTCAATGTCTTTGCATTGAAGCCCGGGACAAAGAAATCTGTTGCCGTACATCCTGATGCCTGCCAGGCGTGCGGGGCCTGTATTGAGAACTGCCCAAAAGAGGCGATTGAAAATAATTTCCGCGCTGGGGTGTGCTCCTGCCCGACGTGTTTAGTTATTAACAACGTCAAATTGCTAAAGCCTAAGGCAACACAGCAGACAGAAAGAGAAAAGAAGCCGGTTGCTTCGACCGGTTGCTGCAGCTCCGGAGCCGGCGAATGTAGTGAGACCGGCCATAAACAATAACGATAAGCAGTATCATATGATGGACTCGCAAAAAGCCTGAAAAAGTGTTTTTTGTCATTCCCGTGGAAACGGGAATCCAGTCTTTTCAGATAGTTACACGCTTCCTGATTTCCGCTTTCGCGGGAATGACGACTTTTTATGAGAATATCTTATATGACAAAGAAGAATGTATGTACCTTGGGACAAAATTGATGCAGATCTACATGCCCTTGGCATACATGTCGATCACATAGCCGGCCTTCTCGTAAAACTCGTGCTGTTTGGTATAATATTGCATATAAATCCCCCTTTTGAAATGGATTTGGGTTAAAACATCATACCCCAATGTGGTATGCTTAAGGAGGTCTTAAATAGCATCAACCGGCTGAACACGGACCGGCGATTCAGCAGCGTCTTAGGCTTGGGAAAATCATGGATGCCGTAAAAAAACACTTTGAAAGTGAAGCGAGGGAATTCGATCTGATCATTTTGAAGCTTATTCCTCATTACCCTGAAATGATCGATGCCCTTGTTTCAGCGATTCCTCATGAACGGTCAAGCAGTATAAAGGTAATCGATCTTGGTTGTGGAACAGGGGCTATCTCAAGAAAAATAATAGACCTGTTTCCCCGTTCAAAAATAACCTGCATAGACCTATCAGAGAATATGATAGGAATGGCCAGGATAAAATTGAAGGAAAATCCCGGAATCCGGTATCAAGTCGGCGATTTCAGAAGTTACGAGTTTGATGATAAGTATGATGTCGTAGCTACATCATTGGCGTTGCATCATTTGGAAACAGATGCTGAAAAAATAAAATTTTATGAAAAAATCCATGACAGCCTGAACCCTGGGGGGATGTTTATTAATGCAGACGTGGTTCTTGGCTCCAGTCCACATCTTCAGTCGGTGTACATGGAGAAGTGGAAGCAGTTTATGTTGAAACATGTTTCAGAAGACGAGATTGAAAATAAGTGGCTACAGAAATATCTGGAGGAGGATAGGCCGGCAAGGTTGATGGACCATATTTCATGGTTGTCTGAAGTGGGCTTTAGTGAGATTGACATCGTATGGAAATATTACAACTTCGCCGTCTATTGTGGTCATAGGGGATAATTGCATAGCAAGGCGCTGCGCCCGGGCGCTATTGCGCCGGCGCTTCATATCGGCAGGTGAGCTTGGGCATAAAAAGACATAGGACATTGGATCATGAAAAAGAACAAGCATTACAGATGTGCTGTCTGTAAGAATGCATTTAAGTTAAACGATGTTGTACAGGCCCCCTTAGTGGGAAAGCCTGTATCAGACCTTATCCAACACGATAACCCTGATTGGTCTGATGAAAGCTGTATCTGCCGGTCTGATTTATCAAATTACCGTTCAAAGTATGTGCATTCAATTCTTGAATCTGAAAAGGGCGACTTGTCGCAGCTTGAAAAAGACGTTGTAGATGCACTACGAGATCATGAATTAATTTCATCTGATGTTGATAAGGAATTTGAGCAAAAATGGACATTTGGTGAAAGACTGGCAGATCGAATAGCAACTTTTGGAGGCAGCTGGTCATTCCTGATTATCTTTGCTCTGTTCCTCTCGGTCTGGATAGCAATGAATTCGCTGGTTCTGTTTTGGCGCCCGGTAGACCCATATCCCTTCATTCTTCTGAACTTGCTTCTTTCCTGCATAGCTGCCATCCAGGCACCCATTATCATGATGAGCCAGAATCGCCAAGAGGTTAAGGATCGTATTCGTGCGCAACATGACTATCAGGTTAATTTGAAAGCGGAATTGGAGATTAAACTCATCCATGAGAAATTAGACCATCTTTTGTCCAAGCAATGGGAAAGATTAATTCAAATCCAGGAGCTTCAGATTGAGCAACTGTCTGAGATTAATGAAATTAAAAAACGCCCAAGGCACTCCGCCTGAACGTTCATATCCTGCGCTTCACCTCAGCTGGATTTTAGTCCTAATACTTGTCCTTTCACTCATCTCCTGTGCAGTAAACCCCGTCACTGGGGAGAGGGAGTTGATGCTTGTGTCCGAGTCTCAGGAGATCGAGATAGGGCGAGAAGCTGCACCGTCCCTTAACTGGGCATACGGGGGGGAGTTTCATGATCCGGCACTTAAACAATACCTTGAAGGCATTGTGAGGCGAATCTGGCAAAACGCAGAAAGGCCGTATCTCCCCTTCAGGTTTACTATTCAGAACACCTCTGTCCCGAACGCATTTGCGCTTCCCGGGTATGTGGCAATCACCAGGGGGTTGCTTGCAGATCTTCAAAACGAGGCCCAGTTTGCAGCGGTAATGGGACATGAGGTGGGGCATGTGATGGCAAGGCATACAGCAAAGAGGATCTCTCTTGGCACCCTGCAGCAACTGGGGCTTGTCGTGGGAGGTGTTGCCCTTGGAGGGAAGGAGGGTTCGGATGTACTGCTCAGACTTGGAGCAATCGGGAGCAGTCTCCTGCTGCTGAGGTATGACAGGGAGCAGGAACTTCAGGCGGACCGCCTCGGAGTCAGGTACATGGCGGCCCTCGGGTATGACCCGTACGAGGCGATAAAGGCCCATCAGAGGCTGAAGGTTGCAGTGGATAAGTATCTCAAGAACCTGGGCAAGACCCAAAAAGAGGATACATTCCTCGATGCCGTTTTATCCACCCATCCAAGGGAAGAGATCAGAAAGGAGGAGATGCTTGCCATGATCAAGCAGCTTCCTCCTTATCACCTGAGAGGCGATGGCCGTTTTGCCGGGAGGTTTCAGGCTGCGATTGAGGGACTCCGCAAGATAAACCGGGTCTACTTCGTATATGACAGGGCTGTGTTGTTATACAATAAAGACAAACTCGCAGAGGCGGAAAAACAGCTCCGGAAGGCCATCTCCATGAACTCTGAGCAGGCACCTTTTTACAACCTCTATGGGATGATAAGTTTAAAGCAGGAGCGATATTCCGAGGCCGGGAAATATTTCAAAGAGGCCCTGTTAAGGGACAAGAACTATCAGCCTTCATATTATGGCCTTGGCCTTGCCGGTTTGAAAAGTCATAGATACCGGGCTGCCATTGAGCAATTCAGAAGGAGCCTCGAACTCTACCCCGATCACCCTGGTTCTCATTTCGGTATGGGCAAGAGCTATTTTAATCTTGAGAGGTACGCAAGGGCCATACCCCATCTCAGGGAATTTGCATCTCAGGCCCCGAGACATCCGGAGGTTCACGGCCTTTTGGGGATCAGTTATGAACGAACCGGCGACATCAGGGCAGCTGTCAGGCAGTACGAACTCCAGGTAAAGGTGGCTCCGGGTACCATGCTCGGCTGGTACGCAAGGGAGCGGCTCTATGTGTTGAGACCCTTACTGAGATGATAGAGAAGGGGGGGGGGAACATGAGTAGTTACGATATAATATTTTTAAGTTGTGGATTTTTAGAGCTTTATCCGGTAGGATAGGCAAGGTTTAATTCAGTTGGGAACAATATTGTTTCAGAAAGGGGGTAAGAGGTTGGCAAGGACAAAGATAGTCTGTACAATAGGTCCCTCTACGTCGTCCGACAGGATGATCTCATCCATGATCAAGGCCGGTATGGATGTAGCGAGGCTGAATTTTTCCCACGGGAATCATGAAGAACACAGGCAATATACCGATGCCATCAGGAGATGGAGCCACAAACTTCAGAAGCCCGTTGCAGTACTTCAGGACCTGCAGGGGATAAAGATAAGGATCGGTAATGTTGAGGGTGGTACGGTCAAACTGAGGAAGGGACAGACCATCCTGCTCAAACCCGGAGATGATGTTACCACCTCAAAGACCATCTTTATATCCTATCCTGCCCTCCATAAGGACCTCAGGAAAGGCCATAGGGTTTTGCTTGATGACGGGCTGATAGAGCTTGTGGTTACGGGAAAGAAGCGAGGTGCCGTGGTAGCAAGTGTGAAGGAGGACGGGCTGCTGACCAATCACAAGGGTGTAAACCTCCCGGACTCCAGGATATCACTCAGTCCATTTACGGACAAGGATCAGGATGACCTCGCTTTTGGCATCGAGATGGGAGTGGATTATGTCGCACTCTCATTTGTTATAAAGGCCTCCGATATCAGAAAGGTCAAGGAGTGGCTGAGTCAACGGGGAGTAAATATCCCTGTTATCGCAAAGATAGAGAAGCCCGAGGCGCTTATACAGATAGATTCCATCCTCGATGTGGCGGACGGGATTATGGTGGCACGTGGCGACCTCGGTGTGGAGGTCCCCCCAGAGGAGGTCCCGCTCATCCAGAAAGACCTTATCCGCAGGGCCAATGAACGGGGAAAACTGGTGATTACGGCTACTCAGATGCTGGAGTCCATGCGTGAGCACCTGAGGCCTACAAGGGCAGAGGCAACAGATGTGGCCAATGCCGTGATCGACGGCACCGATGCCCTGATGCTCTCTGCTGAAACAGCCACGGGAAGATATCCTGTTGAGAGTGTGAGGATGATGAAGAGGATCATCGAGTACACGGAAAGAAGTGCGGTTCTTATTCATGGGGACTCTTCCTCGTTTTCCCTCAAGCTGGACAGGGATGAAAGACTGAGCCTTGCCGTGGCGGATGCTGCCGTCAGTGCAGCCGCTGATGTTCGTGCAAGGTGTATAGTCGCCTTTACACGTTCCGGGTTTACTGCGCTGCTTGTCTCAAAGTGCAGACCCTCGGTGCCGGTCATTGCCTTTACACCTGATGAGGCTGTTATGAGACGGCTCTCCCTTTACTGGGGTGTAAGACCGCTTCAGATGAGGCCCCTTACCCACACGGATGAGATGGTCTTTGAGGTAGAAAAGACCCTGATTAACAGGAAAGTAGCAAGAATAGGAAGTACCATAATACTTATTGCAAGCTCTCCGCTGCATGACCGCGGGAAGACTAACTTCATGAAGATACACAGGATAGAGAGTCCCGGCTCCCGGACGGTTTGGAAAAACGAAAAGAAAGACTGACTCTCAACGGATCCGTGACGTGACACGAGCTTTATAAATGTACTTCATATGGTATAATTTTAGTGTATGTGTATAAATAACGGTCATTAGTCATTCCCGCAATCCCGAACGCATTCGGGACGGGAATCCTTCTTAAAGAACGATTCCGGACAAGCCGGAATGACGGATAAACGACCGCTATGCCCTATGCGCTCTGCGCTTTGAACGATTCCCCGAACGCTTTCGGGGAATGACGAAAAAAACGACAACTGCTCGACTTTATACACAGACCCTGCTTAATCTTAGTAACCCCCTGCATGAAGCAGGGAGACCCTACGAAAGGGAGGTGCACAGATGAAGATAAGAAAGGTTCAGAGGACTTTTGCCACTACCTGTAAGTGTAAAGGTTCCTGTTAAGAGAATTAAGGCGGGGTATCAAACCCCGCCTTATCCTTCCCCGTTTTTTCAGACCTTAAAACAGCTGTCTACGAGCAAGTCCCGCAGTATTTCCCTGCTTGCAATGCACCTTGCCGGAAGCCCCGGCCTTTGGCCGGAGAGCTTGGCTCCCCTGTCGAGTTTTATATCGGTCCTGAGACGATACTGAATCAGGGGTTCAGTATGCGCCCTGATTCATTTCAGGGATAACAATTGTGACACGCTCAGGGAGGGGTATTCAGGGATCCCCGGGGGTTCAATATCGGCCAACCTCCCTGTGTCCTGCCGGATACCGGGATGCAGGACTGAAATAACCGGGGAATCACCGTAAACCCATACCCCCGGATTAGCCGGACAGACCCCCGAGAAGATGAATACAGGATGTGTTTCCTTTATCAGGTTTGACCACTACCTGAATTTTATGGGATAATTAACGATGATGACGAGAAAATTATTTTGCATATCCGTTTCTTTTGTGTTTTTTCTTATGGCCTGTTCCCCTACGGTGAGTACAAAGCCAACCTCTACTCCACCGGCAGCAAAAACCTTGAGAAAGCCGGTGCCTGTTTATAAATCAGCCCCTTCGCAGGAGTCATACTTTAAATATACGCTGGGTTATCAGGCAGAGCTTGAGGGCAGATGGGATGAGGCATTAAAGTACTATCGGGAGGCAGCCGGGCTTGATCCGACATCGCCTTATCTGAAGGTGCAGATCGGGTCCATCCTGCTCAAGAAGGGGAAGGTAAAGGAGGCAACCTCCCTGGTTGAAAACATAACAAAACAATACCCTGAATATCTCCCTGCGCTGAAATTACTCGGCCAGCTCTACAATGGCCGGAAAATGAAAGACAAGGCAATAGAGGTATACAGGAAAATAATAGAACTTGACCCCGGTTACACGGACGCATATCTCTTTATAGGGGTGCTTTATGCATCTGAACAACAGTACGACAAGGCAATATCCACCCTGAAACAACTGCTCTCCAGAAAACCGGACAGCATCATGGCCCTCTATTATATTGCGTCGGTTTATTTTGATAGTAAAGACTTTGACAATGCAGAGAAGTATTTTAAAAAGGCCCTTGAAGTCAAGAGCGACTTCGATGCTGCATACTTCAACCTCGGTGTTATAAGCGAGACGAGAAAAGAGACCGATAAGGCCGTTGAATATTACAAGAAGGCCCTTCAGCTTAATCCACACAATCTCCAGGCAAGGGAGAGGCTTTCGAGACTCTATATAAAAGAAGAGAAATACAACGAGGCAATTGCCGAGCTTGAGAATATGAGCCGGCAACTTCCAAAAAATATAGAAGTCCACAAGAGACTCGGTCTCCTGTACCTTGACAGCAATGATTATGATAAGGCCGTTAAGGAGTTCAGAATAGTAATAGAGGCACGTCCCGAGGAAGTATCAACCAGATATTATCTCTCCCTCACACTGGAGATGCTGAAACAGTATGATTCGGCGATTGAAGAACTCAAGAAACTCCTCGATCTGGATCCCGGGAATCTCAACGCCCTCCTGCACCTTGCCTACCTCTATGCCGAAAAGGGTAAGTACAGCGAAGCAGCCAAGACATACGACGAGATCCTCAGCATTGAAAAAAAGCCTCAATACTTTGTTTACAAGGCTATGAACTACCTGAAAATGAAGGATATCGACGCTGCGGAAAAGACACTGAAGGAGGGCTTGAAGAAGTTTCCTGAGGATGATGAACTGTATTTCAACCTTGCCGTTGTATACGAAAAAAGAGACAACTTTGATGAAATGGTAAGGTTCCTTGAGAAGACCCTGTCCATTAATCCGAAACACGCCGATGCCCTTAAC
Organism: bacterium BMS3Abin08; assembly: GCA_002897935.1. Classification (NCBI taxonomy): domain Bacteria; species bacterium BMS3Abin08. Next base: position 16,183 of record BDTA01000086.1, on the reverse strand, counting down.
TATCTCGGTTACAGTTATGCGGAAAAGGGCATCAAGCTCGATACCGCACTGAAGCTTATAAAAAAGGCCCTTTCTTTAAAACCGGACAGCGGTTATATACTGGACAGCCTCGGATGGGTCTATTATAAACTCGGCAGGTTTGATGACTCCTTAAAGGAACTCCAGCGTGCTGTTCAGATTATAAATAATGATCCCGTGATTTACGATCACCTTGGTGATGCATATTTAAAGCTGGGGAAACAGGACAAAGCCCTTGAGTCCTACAAAAAGGCCCTGCTTTACCATGATAAAGAAGAGGGTATCAAGGAAAAACTTCAAGAAAAGATAAAAAGACTTACCCATTAATGCTGACCCTCCACGCACCTGCCAAGATTAACTGGTTTCTGAAAGTCCTTGAAAAAAGAGAAGACGGCTATCATAACATCTATTCGGTGATGCAACCCCTCAGACTGCATGATGTATTGACCTTCGAGAGACAGGCCCGCGGCATCACCATCAGGACAGACCTTGCCCTTGAGGTAGAAGATAACCTCATTTATAAGGCGGCTATAGCGTTGAAGGACAAAACCTCCTACCGCGGCGGAGCAGTTATAACCCTGACAAAGAGGATCCCCCTCCAGGCAGGTCTCGGAGGCGGCAGCAGCGATGCTGCAACCACCTTAGAGGGGTTGAACAGGTTGTGGGAACTGCGCCTCGACAAGGAAGAACTCTCATCGATCAGTTCCCTGATAGGCTCTGATATGCCGTTTTTTATACACCGGCGGTTGTCTGTAGCCGAGGGGCGTGGTGAGATTATTACACCGTTGGATACAGGGACCGGGCCTGTAAGCATACTGATAATTAAACCCGCCTTTGGTGTCTCTACCCCTGTTGCTTACAGGAACGTCAGGGTGTTTTCGGAAAGGGATTTATCACTTGAAAACAGCCTGATTAACGCCCTCAAAAGCGGTGACCCCGGGGCTCTTAAGAATTCCCTGGTGAATGACCTTGAAGGGCCTGTCTTTCGTTTATACCCCGAGCTGGCAAGGCTCAAGAGAGAGATGCTCGACAGTGGTGCAATTTCAGCCCTCCTCTGTGGAAGCGGGTCGGCCCTCTTCGGGGTTTTCTCCTCTAAAGAGGACGCCGGCAGGGCAGCCTCACGGTTCGGTGGGTACTGGAATGCCGTAACCGAAACTCTCTGATATTTATAGCCGGATCCGGGAGTTGCTTCTAATTGCAGAAATTATCGGATATAATAGGCATTATGGATCCGTTTGGAAAAGAGGAACTGATAGCATTCTACAACCGTCACCTGAGGGACTTCGGAGACTCGCCTATGTCAGTCAGGTGGACACCTGCCGGGCAGAGAAGGAGGTATGAGATTCTTTTGCAGATAGCCGGAGATATCAATGGCAAGAACCTCCTTCTTGTGAGGGAGGCCATGCACATAAACGGACTGTCTTATTATGATAACAGCCCCAGGGATATAGAACTCTTTTATGTCAGGCCGGAAGATATTATCGGTTTTGTAGTTGAACAACTCTCAGGGTATATGGTGTACAGGCATGGCATGGTAAAGGGGGACTACTTTCTGAGTGTATATAAAAATGCTTATGTAACACATTAAATAATTACAAGTAACTATTTGATCTTGCTTAATATTTCTTCCATATCCTTGTCTGTGTTAAGGGTTTTTACCCCTGTGTCGATCCTCTTTATCAGTCCGGAGAGGATCTTGCCCGGTCCAACCTCTATAAAGGTATCTATACCGGATTCCAGGATGTTCCTGATGGAGTCCTCCCAGAGCAGGGGACTATCCAGTTGTTTTATGAGGGAGGCCTTTATGCTTCCTGTGGTGTTAAGGAACATGGCGTCTGCATTATTTACGATGGGGATAACCGGGGGAGTGAATTTAATCTTTTCCAGTTCCCCTACCAGCCTCTTTGATGCCTCAATCATTAATGCACAATGGGAAGGGGCACTCACGGCAATGGGTATCGCCCTCCTTGCGCCTGATTCCTTTGCTATACAGATAGCCTCTTCCACCGCCTCTTTCTCTCCGGCAATAACAATCTGACCGGGAGAGTTATAGTTTGCCGGTGAAACATAACCCGAGGATACGGACAGGCAGATTTCATCGACCTCTACACGGCCAAGACCCAGTATTGCAGCCATCAGTCCCTTTCCTTCAGGAACGGCGTCCTGCATAAAACGTCCCCTTTTTTCCGTGAGACGGACTGCATCACTGAATTTGATTACCCCGGCTGAAACAAGGGCTGAGTATTCACCCAGGCTGTGACCGGCCACGACCAAAGGGGTCAGGCCGTTCTTCACAAGGACCCTCAGGGCGGCAATACTTGCAGTGAGGATGCACGGCTGGGTCCTGAAGGTCCTGTTTAATTCTGATTTGGGGCCGTTAAAACAGAGGTCGGCCACATCAAAGCCGAGATACCCGGATGCCTCATCAAAGGTAGAACGGGCCTCATCAAAATTATCGTAAACCCATTTCCCCATACCCACGTACTGTGAGCCCTGTCCTGGAAAAACAAAGGCTAATTTCATAGTCCTTTTACCTCTTTCAGCTGTTTAATCAATATCGGTACTACTTCGTATGCATCACCGACTATGCCGTAGTTGGCAACACTGAAAATGGGCGCATCGGGATTTTTGTTTATGGCTATAATGATATCAGATGACTGCATGCCTACGAGGTGCTGTACCGCACCGGATATGCCGCAGGCTATATAGATTTTGGGACAGACTGTTTTCCCGGTCTGGCCTACCTGGTGGCTGTAAGAGATCCAGCCTTCATCAACAGCCGCCCTTGTTGCACCCACAACTCCATTAAGGAGGGAAGCCAGTTCTTCCAGCATCCTGAATCCCTCCGGTCGTCCAAGGCCCCTTCCCCCGGATACGATAATGTCGGCCTCCTGGAGATTAACCGAGGTTCCGGACTCCTCTTTTACGCTCTTTATGACCTTTGTCCGTGACCGGAGACCGCCCGTATCAATACTGATGATTTCCCCATTCCTTGAGGTGTCGGGGTCGAGTTTTTTCATGACCCTCGGTCTGACCGTTGCCATTTGCGGCCTGTGATTCGGACAGAGGATGGCTGCCATGATGTTTCCGCCAAAGGCGGGTCTTATCTGGATGAGGTTGCCTGTTTCCGGGTCTATCTCGAGGGAGGTGCAGTCTGCCGTCAGGCCGGTCCTGAGGCGTGCAGCGACCCTCGGGAAGAATGACCTTCCTATCGGGGTTGCACCTGTGAGGACTATCTCCGGGTTTCTGTCTTTTATCAGGTCTGTCAGTAAATCGATGTAGGGCTCGTCATTGAAGTGATCAAATATATTATCTTCTGCATGGAGTACCCTGTCGGCCCCCCGGTGGATGAGTGACCGGGCCTGATCCCGGCTGCCGCCAAACAGTACGGCTGTCAGCTCGGTTGCTCTATTGTCGGCGAGTTTCTTCCCGGCTCCCAACAGCTCAAGCGAGACACCTGCAATTGTGCCTTCACGCTGTTCAGCAATGACCCAGACTCCCTTGCAGGCGGAAAGATCTGCAGGCGCTCCTATGTCTGATTCAACCTCGATTTCCTTAATCGCACCTTCAGGGCATACACTTAAACAGGCCCTGCAGAACTGGCAGTATTCGTTTATAAATGCCTTGTCGTCCTTCATAACGATGGCGTCATAGGGACATGAATCAATACAGGTCTCGCATCCGGTGCACAATTCAGGGTCGACAACTATACGCATAATTTAACCTCCGGTTTAAAACTGTTCATGATCTTTGTAGCTTGCTACAGGGTTACCTTGTCCGGCATTCCAGCGGAAGCGGGATACGGAGAATCATAAAGCAGGGGAACAACTACAGACATTTAAGCCCCCTGAGTTCCTCAAGCAGCTGCGCTGTCTGTTCTTCCAGGGTACCGCTGAAGACCTTCCTGTCCTTTTTTAAATCCGGTGCAAAGATGTTCTTGACCTGAGTCGGGGAACCCTTCAGACCGGTGTTTTCCTCTTCAACGCCTATGTCAGAACCCGATAGTTTTTTGATTTCCGCTTTTTTTGCACGCATCTTCCCCTTGAGAGATGGAAGCCTCGGTTCATTGAGTTCCTTAACAACTGTGAGCAGAACGGGAAGAGGGCACTGCACCACATCATATCCTTCCTCCATCAGCCGCTGTACAACTATGGTATCCGGCGTGATTTCCTCAACCGCCCTGACGTAAGCAATGTGGGGAATACCGAGAAATTCCGCCATCTCGGGGCCGACCTGTGCTGTGTCTCCATCGATAGCCTGTTTGCCGCATATAATAATATCAAAACCGATCCTCTCTGCAGCCTTCGAAAGTGTATAGGCGGTGGCCCACGTGTCTGCGCCTGCAAAACAACGGTCAGTCAAAAGCACGACCTCATCCACACCCATTGCTATCGCCTCTCTGAGCGCATTTTCTGCCTGGGGTGGTCCCATCGACACAGCGGTTACCGTTGCGCCGACATCTTCCCTGATTCTAAGCCCGGCCTCGATTGCATTGAGATCATAGGGGTTTATTATACTCGGAACACCATCCCTCACGAGTGTGTTCGTTTCAGGATTTATCCTTACCTCGGCAGTATCGGGAACCTGTTTTATACATACAAGTATCTTCATGGATGCTCCTTTCGGATTGTGTCTCTACTTCGTCTTTGCCGCCTCTTTTATCAGGGCCTGTCCTATGACGTTTCTCTGGATCTGGTTGGTCCCTTCATAGATCTGGAGGATCTTTGCGTCTCTCATCATCTTTTCAACGGCGTACTCCCTCATATATCCGGATCCCCCCATCACCTGAACGGCATCAGTTGCAACACTCATAGCAACATCCGTTGCAAAAACCTTGGCCATGGCGGAGATCTTGGAGATGTCCTTTGCTCCACTGTCAATAAACCTTGCAACCGCGTAGACAAGCGCCCTTGCCGCCTCGGTCCGGGTTGTCATATCCGCAAGCATGTGCTGGATGGCCTGAAAGCTTATTATCGGTTTTCCGAACTGAATCCTCTGGCGTGCAAAGTTTACCGCTACATCAAAGGCCCCCTGGGCAACCCCGACTCCCTGGGCTCCCACACCAACCCTTGATTGGTCAAGGGTCTTCATTGCCACAATAAACCCCATGCCCTCACGGCCAAGGAGGTTCTCCTTAGGGACCCTGCAGTCTTGAAATATAAGCTCCCTGGTGACTGAGGCCCTTATACCCATCTTTTTTTCCTTCTTGCCAAAGGTGAATCCGGGGGTTTTTTTATCGACTATAAATGCGCTTGCACCTCTTGCACCGCGGGAGCGGTCCGTTATTGTAATTACAGTATAGACATCGGCTTCCCCTCCGTTTGTGATCCATTGCTTTGTTCCGTTAAGGACATAGTAATCACCGTCTTTTGTGGCTGTTGTCTGGACACCGGCGGCGTCACTTCCTGCATTGGCCTCTGTAAGGGCAAAGGCAACGAGACTTTTGCCTTGTGCTATGGTAGGTAAATACCTTTCCTTTTGCTCATCTGATCCGAACAGCAGGATGGGATAGGTCCCCAGGGCATTAGCGGCATAGGTTGTGGATACGCCGAGACATGCCTTGCTGAGTTCCTCCACCGCGATCGAGAGTTCAAAAGAGGCCAGACCCAGCCCTCCATACTCTTCAGGAATAAATATACCAAACATATCAGACTGTGCAAGGACGGCCATGATCTCATGAGGAAACTCCTCTTTTTCATCAAGTTCAGCCCTGACAGGGACGACCTTCTCTTCAGCGATCTGTCTTGCAAGGTCTCTGATCATGGTCTGTTCTTCAGTAAGAAAGTAGTCCATATAACCTCCATAAGTTTAAGATTTGTCCTCTTCCGTGTTTGCGTTGAAATAGTAATTTAAATAAAGAAAAAAGTCTAACCACTTATATCGATCCCCTCTATAAGTATATCCGGCGAACCGATCTTGCCGTAAAATCTGAGTCTATTGCTCACACCGACAATCTTACCGAAAAGGTCAAGGATATTTCCAGAAATTGCAGACTCTTTAACGGGGTGAGTGACGGTTCCATTCTCTACCCACAGGCCCGTTACTCCAACAGAGAAGTCCCCTGTAACAGGATTTGCAGTATGTATGCCCATTGCCTCGGTAACGATAAGTCCCTTGTCTATCATGCCGGCGAGATCGTTGAAGTCATAGACATCGTCCGGTGATGCGGATTCGATATAGAGGTTTGATATCCCTACCGAGGGGAGCCCCTCAATGCCTCCCCTGACTGCATTGCCCGTTGAAACGGTGTTTTCCCTTCTTGCAGTATAAATGTTGTACAAATAACCCTTGAGGATTCCTTCTGATATGAGGTTGTTTTTTTGCGAGGGGGTACCTTCTGCATCAAAGGGCCTGCTTCCCACCCTGCGGTCAAGGATGGCGTTATCTATAACATTTACCTTCTCTGATAAGACACTTGTTCCCCTTTTCCCTGCAAGGAGGGATTTTCCTTTCTGAACGTTTTCGGAAGAGAATGATGATGCGAGTATTCCAAGGAACTCTGCAGCGACGGGACTTTCAAGGAGGACGTTACCCCTGATGGTATCGGCCTTTTCTGCCCCGAGAAGCCTCAGAGCCCTTTCAGCAGCTTCTATGCCTATTCTTCTGAAGTCTACATCGTTTAAAAACCTGCTGCTTTCATAGCCCCAACCCATCTGGGCGTCGTTACCGTCTTCAGCCACTACCGTGATCTGACCACTTACAGAGGTTGATCTGTAGGAGTGGTGCAGTCCCTTTGAATTTGAGAGTGACAGGTGCATTTCAGAGAAAGACCCCAAGGCCTTTCTTATTTTCTTTATCCTGAGGTCCCGTTCAAGTGCGGATTTCTCAATGGAACGGACATGTTCAACGGCTACCTCCTCGCTTATATCAGAGACGGAACCGTCAAACAGCTCTATCTCATGAATCTCGGAGGGGCCGGCAAGATCATAGAGTGGGTCCGGATCGGTAAAGCTCGATGCCTCTATTGCATTTTCGATAACGTCTATCCACTCATCTTTTTTAGTTGAAAAGGAGAAACCGATCCGGCCATCCCTGAGCACCCTCAATGAATAGCCGAAGTCCTGAGAGGATTCAAGGGCATCGATTGTCTGCTCCTTGACTTCAATGGATAGAGACCTCCCTGATATCATATATACCTCGGCTTGGTCAGCGCCACGCTTCAGTGCGGTCTCTATGATTTTTCTGTTAAGTTCTCTCTCAATCTTCATAGTAGGTTGCGGAAGCAGCGTCCGATTCCCATACGGTTACGGCCGATAGCTTTACATAATCACTATTGACCTTCTTTTTAAGGGATTCAAAGATCCATCTTGCAATATTTTCGGATGAAGGGTTTATTTCAGTAAAAGGGAAAATCTCATTCAGGAAGCCATGGTCGAGCTGTTCAAGTACCTCCCCAGTGTGTTTCTTCAGTTCATTAAAATCGACAACAAGGTCTATCTCATTCAATCTATCGGCAACTACATGGACCTGAACCTTCCAGTTATGTCCGTGGAGTCCCTCGCATTTTCCCTTATAGCCTCTCAACTGATGTGCGGATGAGAAGTTGCTCTCTATTGTAAGTTCATACATTCTTCGGTCTCCCTGTGTTGTTTAGAATCAAATTATAAAAAAGTGACAGGATACGAGAATTGCCGGGCATGTCAGATTTGCTGGATCCTATCGCTGCTCTTAAATACAGCAATGTACGGCAAATTACGGTACTGGCCGTCAAAATCAAGCCCATATCCTACAACATACTCGTTAGGTATCTCAAATCCCCTGTAATCTAAGGGTACATCAACGATTCTTCTCTTTTTTTTGTCTAAAAAAGCACAGATCTTTAAGGTCTGCGGAGACCTCGACAGCAGACGCTCTCTCAGGTAATTAAGGGTTATCCCCGTATCGACGATATCCTCAACAAGCAGGACATGCTTATTCCTGATATTCTCACGGATATCGTAGTGGATCTTGACCTCCGTTGTTGTGTCGGTCTTTTCGTAACTGGATGCAATAATAAAATCGACAGTCAAAGGTACCTGTATATGCCGTATAAGGTCGGAAAAAAACATAAAGGCGCCTTTCAGGATTCCAATGGCTATTATCTCTTTACCCTGGTAGTCCCTGGAGACTTCTTCAGCCATTTCTCTTACCTTCCTCTGAATAGCCTCATCTGTGAACAGGGGTTTGCCTGTTACCATAACTGTAAACAGTCTCCGTGCAATGGTTATTTATTAAAGTAACTAATAGCATTTATAATAACATATCGTTTATAAATCCTTCTTAATATTTCTTTATTAAACAGTAGTATTTGACTTTAACGGAGAAATTTGATAAATTATATGTGTTTAAAAGTTCTGCTGTTACACGAGTGTTTTCTATAGAAACAGCAGATTAAGTTACCGAGCGGTTTGGTCAATGAAAGAGTGGTGTTACCACTCTTTTGTTTTTATTCCGGTTTTTATATGATTTGATGGGACGCTGTGATGCCGGCAAAGAATGTGATAAGGAGAAAAGTGAAGAAACTTGCGGAGGAGGCCGCTGAGGTTGCCGGCGTCAAGTTGTTTGATATCGAGCTTCTCGGCCAGGTGGGAAAGATGATCGTGAGGGTGACTATAGACCGTGAAGACGGGATAGGTATTAAAGACTGTGAAACGGTGAGCAGGCAGTTGGAGGCCTTGTTTGATATAGAGGACCCGATCCAGGGGTCTTATACGCTTGAGATTACATCGCCCGGACTTGACCGCACACTGAAGACCATTGCTGATTTCAAGAGGTTTACCGGCAGGATGGTCAGGATTGTAACCAGTGAAAAAATTAATAAAGATACGGTGCTTGTCGGGAGGATAAAGTCTGTCGGGGACAGTACAATAACTGTTGCGCTACCCGACGAAGAGGTAGAGATACCTTTAAGCATTATCAGGAAGGCCAGACTGGAGATAGAGATATAATGAACAAGGAATTCCGTTATATAATCGATCAGATCTGCAGGGAAAAAGGTGTCCCTAAGGAGAGCGTAATCAGTGCGCTTGAATCCGCTTTGCTTAGTGCAGTGAAGAAGAAGTTCGGCGGCAGTAAGCAGATAAATCTTGAAATAGATCCTGTAACCTGCACTATTACTTTAAGTGAGATTAAGGAAGTAGTTGAAAAGGTTGAAGATCCAGACCTTCAGATTTCCGTTGAGGAAGCAAGGCTTATTGATCCTGACAAGCAACCCGGTGATTCGTTATCCATTTCCCTTGAACTCCATGACTTCGGGCGGATCGCGGCACAGACGGCAAAACAGGTAATCTTTCAGAAGGTCCGTGAGGCGGAGAGGAAGGTTATCTTCGACGAATTCAAGGATAAAGTGGGCAGGATTGCAAGCGGTGTTGTTCAACGAAAGGACAGGGGTGTTTATTATGTGAATCTTGGAAGGACCGAAGCGATTCTTCCTGTAAAAGAGACATTGCCCGGTGAACACCTCAAACGCGGTGATTCGGTCAAGGGATATGTATCAGAGGTCAGGGCGTCCTCGAGGGGGCCTGAGATAATCTTGACGAGAAGGGCCCCGGAATTTGTTGCTGAGCTTTTCAGGATGGAGGTCCCGGAGATTGAGGACGGTATCGTGGAGGTCAGGAATATCGTCAGGGAACCCGGGGAGCGGACCAAGATTGCGGTAATTTCAAAGGAACAGAGTATCGACCCTGTAGGTGCATGCGTAGGGATGAAGGGAACCAGGGTGCAGTCGATTGTCAGGGAACTGCATGGTGAAAGAATCGATATCATTCCCTGGAATGATGATCCGAGGATGCTTATAGCCCGTTCTTTGACGCCGGCTACGGTTGATAAAATCGGTATTAACGAGGATGACCGCACGGCTATGGTAGTCGTTAACGACCAGCAGCTCTCTATTGCTATCGGGAAAAAGGGGCAGAACGTAAAGCTTGCAAAGAAGCTCACGGGATGGGATATAGATATAATCAGTGAAAGCGAGTACTCCAAGATAAAGCAGGATGAGGCGGAAGCTGCGTTTGAAGGAAAAATAGAGCCAAATGAGGAATGACAAGAGACATCTATGAAACCCCCGTTCAGTATATTAAAGGGATAGGCCCGAGAAGGGCAAAGCTTCTTCAACGTTTAGGCATCAAAACCCTCCTTGACGCACTCTATTATCTCCCATTCAGATATGAAGACCGTTGTGTTATCAGAAAGATCGCCGAAGTCGCTCACGAAGGAATCCAGACGGTTGAAGGAGAGATTCTATCCAGCGGGATTCGTAGTACGAGCAGGTTCAAGATCTTTGAGTTGTTGATTAACGATGGTTCGGGTCTGCTGACCGGGAAATGGTTCAACCAGCCCTACATGGAGAAGCTGTTCAGAAAGGGTGACAGGGTTCTGCTTTCCGGTATTGTAAGGATGGACAATTACCGGGGAGGGGGGTACGAGATGCACAACCCGGATTTTGAGGTCCTTGGCAAGGGCATCGACAAGAACAAGATTCACACAAGCCGCATTGTCCCCTTTTACAGGACCACTGCAGGTCTTGGAACAAGGACCCTGAGGTCGATCATGTTCTCGATAATCGGGTTTGCATCTGAGAAAATCGATGATTTCCTTCCTGAATACATCCTCAAGAGATATAACTTGCCTTCCCTTGGGGAGGCCCTGAGAAACGTTCATTTCCCGGAAGAGGATGCCGGTCTTGAAGAGATCAACAGGGGCACGAGCCGCTATCACCAACGGCTCGCCTTTGATGAGCTGTTATTGCTCCAGACAGGACTTGCGGTTCTCAAGAGAGGCAGGAAGAACGAGAGGGGCATCTCCTTTAAATCCGGCAGAAATTTGATGAAAGGACTTCTTGAAAGGCTCACCTTTGAGCTGACAGGAGCCCAGAAGAGGGTGGTAAACGAGATAGTCCGGGATATGGAGGCCCCACTTCCCATGAACCGCCTTATTCAGGGGGATGTAGGTTCCGGAAAGACGGTAGTTGCGCTCCTTGCCATGGTTCATGCCGTTGAATCAGGCTATCAGGCGGCATTGATGGCACCAACAGAGATTCTTGCCGAACAGCACCATATCAATATAAGCAGGATGGTTAAGGGACTTAACATCAGAACGGCGCTGATAACGGGGGGAGTAAGAGAGAGGCTCGATGATGAGATTGCAAGGGGTGAGGTTGATGTTATTGTCGGTACTCATGCCCTGATACAGGAGGAGGTCGGTTTTCATAAACTCGGTCTTGTGATCATAGATGAACAGCACCGTTTCGGGGTAATGCAGAGGGCCATGCTGCGCAAGAAGGGTTCCTTTAATATCCCCGATGTTCTTGTTATGACGGCTACCCCAATCCCCAGGACGCTGTCCCTTACCCTTTACGGTGATCTTGACTGCTCGGTTATTGATGAACTCCCCCCCGGCAGGAGGCCTGTGGTGACCAAACTCTTTAATGAAGGCACCAAAGGAAGGCTATACGGTTTTATCAGGTCGGAGGTGAAGAAGGGGAGGCAGGCATATATAGTCTATCCTGCAATTGAGGAATCGGAAAAAACCAATTTGAAATCGGCAATACCGGCAAGGGAGGGGCTCGAGAAGATTTTCCCCGATCTGAACATCGGCCTTATTCACGGGAGAATGAAACCACAGGAGAGAGAGGATGTGATGGGCGCTTTCAAGGATGGTAAACTGGACATACTTGTGAGCACTACGGTGGTTGAGGTAGGTGTGGACGTTCCCAATGCCGCAATTATGCTCGTAGTACATGCTGAGAGGTTTGGCCTTGCCCAGTTACACCAGTTGCGGGGCAGGGTCGGCAGGGGAGCCCACCAGTCATACTGCTTTCTCCTTTACTATGGAAGGCTTTCTGAAGAGGCGGATAGGAGGCTCCAGGTCATGATAAAATACTCCGACGGATTCAGGATAGCCGAGGAGGACTTTTCAATCCGCGGCCCCGGGGAGTTTTTTGGAACAAGACAGGCGGGTATTCCGGATTTTAAGGTTGCAAACCTCATCAGGGATTCAAGGATACTGGACGCTGCACGGAAAGAGGCCTTCAATATTATAGGGAACGACCCCTCGTTAAGCTCGTTTCCTCAACTAAGAGGTATGGTCAAGAGGTTCTGGCAGGGGAAGGTAGAGATCTTCAGGACCGGTTAGGAAATAAATCCCCGGATCCGGCTGTAAGTGTGTTATAAGGAGCGGGATGACGGATTGATCAAGTGTTTTTAACTTTTTTGCGAATGAACCTAATATTTTCATTCAAGATTGAAAATAAAGAGGTATTTTGGATTAAATAAGATGTAAAATATATCCTGTTATCCATGTACCCCCTTTGACGTGCAGGCTTATCCGATAGTCCGATATGTCGGCTGTTCTTGTCACTTTACGAACCTGTTTCAGAACTAAGCGGTTCAACAGGTTGACAGCTGCAGAGGGATTCCGCAACTGCTTCGGGATGACAAGCCTCTACAGAGGGGATGGGAGGATGCGGAGGTTTTATGAACTTGATCAAGATTAAAGGTTGGTTTAAATCCGGACTTGAGAGGGTAAAGTGGTTTTCTTTATTAATCAGTGAGCGTCTGCATGTTGAGTTTGCCCTTATAAAAATCCTCAGTGATATCGAAGAACTCAAGAGGAAGAAGGGTGAGCTTGCAAAGGGTATCGGTGAGAGGGTTATCGAACTCAGGGATACCTCTGATTACGATCTCTTTTCCGATGCCGGGATAAAGCGGCTCCTGAAGGAGATCGAAACACTTGAGGAGGAGATGAACGCACTTAAGTCGAAGGCCGGAGAACTGAGCAAGGTGGAGGATTGAGAGGAATATGACCTTTGTGGTTGCCTTTGTTTTCGGCCTTGCAGTAGGATCATTTCTGAATGTCTGTATCTATCGTATCCCCAGGGATATCTCAATAGTGAGTCCGGCATCGTCATGTCCGTCCTGCAGGATAAAGATCAAGCCCTGGGACAATATCCCCCTGTTGAGCTACCTCCTCCTCGGTGGACGTTGCAGGGGGTGCGGTGCAAGGATCTCCCTGCGCTATCCTGCGGTTGAACTCCTCAACGGTCTTGCCTATCTCGTTGTCATGTGGAGGTATGGCCCGACCCTTGAAGGCCTTGTTTTCATGATATATTTTTCAGCCCTTATCGTGATTACCTTTATTGATCTGGATTTCCAGATTATCCCCGACTCCATTACAATCCCCGGTTCCGTGATCGCGCCGATACTGGGTGTTTTCCTCCTCTCCGATCCCTTCAACAGGTCACTGCAGCTTGGTCCCGTTCAGTCGATTGCAGGGCTGTTTCTCGGATTCGGGCTTTTTTATGCAATTGCCGCATTGAGCAGGGGTGGAATGGGGGGGGGAGATATAAAGATGATGGCCATGGTGGGGGCCCTTACAGGATGGAAGGGGGTGTTTTTAACGACATTTATAGGCAGCCTGACCGGTGCACTGATCGGGGTGGCATTGATGGTCATAAAGGGCAGGGGCAGGAAGAGCAAAATCCCCTTCGGTCCGTTCCTGGCCCTTGGGTCGGCAATCACGATACTCTTCGGAGAGGAGATCCTGAAACTCTATCTGAGGAGTTTATGAGAACCGGACAGTGGCAATATTTTTTTAAAATTGCTATAATTAAACTATAAAATGCACAGGTTCTCACTCCATATACTTGAGGTTCTTGGATGAGCGTCACCATAGTCGGTGGTGGGATCTCTGGCCTCTCTCTGGCATACTTCCTTTTAGAAAAAAATCCATCCTTAGACTTGAAAATCCTTGAGGCCAAGGACCGTCCCGGGGGAAAGATCTGGTCTGACAGGGCCGGCGGCTTTCTCTGTGAATCCGGTGTGAACGGGTTTCTCGACAACAAACCGATGACTCTCGGGCTTGCCTCAAAACTCTCCCTTTCTCCACTGAGGAGCAATGATAACGCGGGTAACAGGTTTGTATATTCCAACGGAAAGCTGAAGATGATCCCTGGATCTCCTCTGAGCTTTCTCTTTTCCGATCTTCTCTCGTTTTGCGGTAAGACAAGGATATTTTATGAGATCGTCGCCCCGAAGGGCACAAATGACGAGAGTCTTGCTGTTTTCGCAACGAGAAGGCTCGGGAGGGAGGCTTATGAAAAATTGATTGATCCGATGGCATCAGGGATATATGCCGGCGACCCTGAAAAACTGAGCCTCAAGAGCTGCTTCCCAAGGATTTATGAGCTTGAAAAGAAGTATGGAAGTCTGATAAGGGCACTTATCAGGTTGCAGAAGGAGGCCAAGAAGACCGGCAAAAAGGTCGGCCCTGAGCCGGGAGGAACCCTGACGTCATTTTATGATGGAATGGAGACCATAATAGATGCACTGAAGGGGTATCTTGGAGATAGACTGATAACGGAGAGACGAATCACCGGGATTGAGAAAAAAGGGGAAATCTACTCCGTATATACGGACAACGGTGAGTCCCATGAATCCGGGAGGGTTGTCCTTGCCTGTCCCGCCTACGCTTCCGCTGATATAACAGCGGGTTTTGACAAGGATTTATCCGGATTACTGAAGGAGATCCCCTATCCCGCTGTTTCGGTAGTCTGCCTGGGGTTCAGGAGGGAGGATGTTCGGAATAACCTCAATGGATTCGGGTTTCTTGTCCCCTACAGGGAACACAGGAGGATTCTCGGTACCCTGTGGGACTCGAGTATTTTCCCGAACAGGGCCCCCGAGGGATCGGTCCTTCTAAGAAGCATGATCGGGGGTGTTAGGGCCTCGGACCTTGCAATGCAGGACAATGAAAGACTGGTGGAGATCGTGCTTGAGGAACTCAGGGAGATCATGGGGATCGATGAAGATCCTGAGTTTTACAGGGTTTATAGACACGGAAGGGCCATACCCCAGTATAATGTGGGTCATGGAGACCTGCTTCAGAGGATCCAGGACAGGATTTCAGGATATCCCGGCCTTTACATCACCGGAAATGCCTACAGGGGCATAAGTGTAAACGACTGTATTGAGAATTCTCATAAACTATCCGGGACGATTTTTGCAGAAAATGAATAAGACCTCGATTGAACGATTGTATGAGCAGCTTAGCGTACCAATCCCTTTTTTAAGTCAGGCTCTCCGACCAGAGGTCGGGGCTTTCGGCAAGGTGCATTGTAAAGGAATCGCTCAATTCAGGCCGTAAAATTAAATCCTTAAAATGAAAGGAGGAGCCATGAAGGAACAGGAAATCATCGAGGTGTTACGGAATGAAAATCCCTCTTTTAAACAGCTTGAAGAGGAACATCAGGATCTCGAAGTGAGGCTTGCCGAGTTTGACGGCAAGGGTTTTCTCACCCCTGAGGAAGAGATTGAGATCAAAAGGATAAAGAAACAGAAGCTTATCAGGAAGGACCGTATGGCTGCATTTATCAGGGATTACAAGAAGGGTGCTTCAATGAACTGATTCGGGATTGCCTGTAGTACGGAAGCCATCCATTGTTATGGTTTTGTCCGGTTTTTAAACTCTGAGTCAAGGAGGTTGATAAATTGAGAAGCGACCAGATAAAGAAGGGACTTGAACGTGTACCACACAGGGCGCTGCTTTATGCAACAGGAATTCCCAGGTCTGAAATGAACAAACCATTCATCGGGGTGGCTACAAGCTTTACGGACATTATCCCCGGGCATATCGGGATGAGGGATCTGGAGAGGTTCATTGAAAAGGGAATCCACACCGGAGGTGGATATCCGTTTTTCTTTGGTGTGCCCGGCATTTGCGACGGAATAGCCATGGGACACAGCGGGATGCATTACTCCCTGCCATCAAGGGAACTGATTGCGGATATGGTCGAGACAGTTGCTGAGGCACACCGGTTTGACGGCCTTGTACTGCTTACAAACTGTGACAAGATCACGCCGGGAATGCTCATGGCTGCGGGAAGGATTAATATACCATCCATCATCGTCACAGCCGGACCAATGCATTCAGGTTACCTTGAGGGCAGGAGACTCTCTCTCGTGAATGATACCTTTGAGGCAGTCGGGAAATACAACAAGGGGCTTATCAGTGACAGTGAGCTTCAGACACTTGAGATGTGTGCCTGTCCCGGTGCCGGTTCGTGCCAGGGGATGTATACTGCAAACACAATGGCCTGTGTTACCGAGGCCCTGGGGATGAGTCTTTCCTACTGTGCCACCGCCCTGAGTGTTGAAGCCGAAAAGAGGAGAATCTCCTTTGAAAGCGAGAT
>BDTA01000085.1 GCA_002897935.1 bacterium BMS3Abin08 | reverse complement strand
GTCCTGTCCTGAAAGAAAATCATGGAGAAACTCCCTGACAACCTCCTCGTCATCAGCAATAAGAATCCTCTTACCCTTTCCATTTAAAACACCTTGAACTTCGACTTCTTCATTCCCCTCATCCACGAAAGATTCCAAGACCGCAGGGAAGTACAGCCGGAACTCCGTCCCACTAACCTCTTTGGTACTGATCTCGATACAGCCCCCATGGCCCTGGACAACGGAATAGACTACGGCCAGCCCAAGTCCGGTCCCCCTCCCGGCCTCCTTTGTGGTAAAGAAGGGATCAAAAATCCTGTTCCTTATTTCCTCGGGTATTCCCGGACCTGTATCAATGACCGACAGGCAGACATAATCCGCTCTCACCTGCCCGGCATCTTTTCCTTTTCCCCTCCTGCCGGTAACACAGAAGATACCCCTGTCATGATTACAGTAGCCCTTGGCAGTGTAAGTTTTTATCGTAATTTTACCGCCCTCGGGCATTTCATCCCTTGCATTCACTACGAGGTTCAGGAGCACCTGGTAGAACTGTCCCTCATCGGCCTCAATCAGGTGGATATCGTCGCACAGCTCCGTTGATATAACAATGTTCTCTTCAACCATTCGCCTCAGCGTCAACAGGGAAGAACCTACAAAGAGGTTCAGGTCAAAGGGCTTTTTCCTGACAGGGGCCTTCCTGCCGATAATCAGTATCTGGTTTGTCAGGGAGGCTGCCTGTTTCGTAATCTTAAAGATCCTCCTCATGTAATTCCTTACCTCAGGCGAATCCGTCCTGGTCAATGCTATCTCCGAAAAACCCGAAATGCCGGTAAGCATGTTATTGAAGTCGTGGGCGATTCCTGCAGCAAGGTTCCCTATAGCTTCCATCTTCTGGGCCTGTAAAAGCTGGCGCTGGAGTTCCTCCCTTTCCCGTTCCAGACTCTTCAACTCGGTCACATCATGCATGATCGTGCTTGTCTTTATAAAGTTTCCATCCCCGTCATAGATTGCAACGGACTTAACAAGGACATCTATTGTGCTTCCGTCCTTCTTCAGTACCTCCCACTCGATTTCAGCAGCACCGGTATCTTTCAACATATTGAAATTCTTATTGAACTGTTCATGGTATTTTTCGGGCAGGATTTCCTTCAGGTGCCTCCCGACAAGTTCGACCCTTTCATATCCGAGCACCTTCAGTTCAGTATCGTTACATTCGATTATATAGCCGTCCTCATCAAGGGAGTGCATAAGGTCGGGGGCATTGTTGTACAGGATTCTGTATCTCCGTTCCGATTCCTCGATTCGCATCTGCAGGTTCATCCTGTCGGTAACATCGGATACCGTCTCCACTACAAGATCTTCCTCCCCATCTGGATCCTTTAACGGATACGCATTGGTTTCAGCGTAGATCTTCGATCCGTTCTCGCATACATGCTCATGTACAGCGGTATGCGGTCTCCCGTCCTCAAAGGTCTTCTTTACCGCACAGTCCTCCCCTACCTCATAACACGGGAAGGCATAACCATGGGATATTTCATAACAGTGTTTCCCTATTATCTCTTCACGGGATCTTTTAGTCTGTTTGAGGTAACCGCTGTTAGCACTTACTATCCTCATATCTCTGTCTATGACTATAACGGCATCACCGATACCTCCAAGGACGGAAGAGAGGAACGCCTGTGACTCCATCAGCTTTTTCTCTGCAATCTTCTGTTCCGTGACATCCTTGAATGCCTCCACAATGTCTTCAACTTCACCCCGGAAATCAAACAGGGGATAGAAGGTCCTGTCAAAATAGAACTCTTTACCGGACGCTGTTATTACATGCATCTCATCCGTTACAGGTAACCGCTTCCTCTTAACCTCCTCCACTAAACACTCATCACAAACGATATCCCTTCCGTATATTACCTCGTAGCATTGCTTCCCGATTATCTCTTCCGGAGAACTCAAGAGAAACTCCGCCATCTTCGGATTTACATATTTAAGCACGTAATCATTTGTCAGAATTCCGACAGGAAAGGGGCTGAACTCATAGACCTTAAGGACCTTTTCCTTTGTTTCCTCGAGCCTGTTCTCAAGCCTCTTCTGTTCGGTAATGTCCCTTATGATATGGATATAACGGTTCTTTCCGTCCTTGCCGTTGCAGGCAGGTGAAACGGAAGCAAGAAGATATCTCTTCAGATAGGGTTCATAAAATTCGGCCTTGCGGCAGGCCTTCTCTATTACGGCTGAATTACGCGGACATGAGTCAGGCGGCTCATCGGTGTTATGGACCAGGTTATAACATTTCTTCCCGGTGATCTCATCTAAAGGCGTATCAATAATTTCGGAAAACTTCCTGTTTCCCCTGATGATGTTGTAATCATCATCGACCATAAACACAGCATCCTCCATACTGTCAAAAAGAAATCTCCATTCCTCAGCAGCTTTTTTGAGGTTTTCCTCAAGCACGGTCCTCTCCTTCTGGAGCTGCCTCTTCTCCTTAACACGTTCTATGGACAGGAATATTTCATTGTTGGTAAAAGGCCTCATCAGGAAGGCATATGTCCCCTCCTTCATGGAGGCAAGGGCCTCCTCAAGGGTCGAATCGGCGGTAATGTCGGCGGTAATGAAGATTACATCTATGCCGGGACTTGCCGACTTTATATCCTTCAGTACCTGGACCCCGTTCCTTCCAGGCATAAATATATCAAGAAGAAGGAGGTCAAAGTCTTTCGTCCTGATAAGCTCAAGCGCCTCCTTACCGCCGGGGCTACCGGATACAGCATGCCCGAAACCCCCTATCAGCTTCTCAAGGTCCTGCCGTTCGTTCTTTTTGTCATCAACAACCAGTACTTTCAACACCGTCTTCCTCTTCGTTTTATGCCGTCAAGCCCGCAAGCCGGATATCAATTTACAATGCACCTTGCCGAAAGCCCCGACCTTTGGTCGGAGAGCTTGACCATCCTGATACGCCACTGTCCGTTAAAGGCAAATAACATGTTGTAGAAGGGGATGTATAAGGAATCCCCTCAGCAAAGACTATATAGAGTCTGTGTATAAAGTCAGTCTCTCTATCTGTCATTCCGGCAGTTCTTAAGCCGGAATCTATTCTTTTCAATAAGTTCCGGATACCCGATTACAGACTTCGTGTATGACAGAAATAAAAAATGGCAGTTTATACACAGACACTATATGGTATTGAAAATGCTGCAAAACAGACACAGATAATTATAACAGATTAGGCGGACAGCCTGTACAGGTTGTCGCCGGTCTTACTCCCTGGGAGGTCACCCCTTTCCAAAGAGAAAAACCGGGGGCGGAGTTCAAGGAAAACACACTACCTACCTGACTATTTCACGGTTTTTCTTCTTTTTTTAATTTTATTGGTAAGGATATAATAATCATGAACATGAAGGACCTGAAGATATCCGTAATCATGCCCGTACTTAATGAGGAGAAAGGCCTCGAAAAAAAACTTCGATCCCTGAATCTCACGGAGTCCGAGGAACTTATTATAGTTGACGGGGGCAGTTCAGACCGGACGGTGGAAATTGCATCGGATTTTACTGAACTGGTTTACTGTACACAGAGTGGACGGGCAAGGCAGATGAACCTCGGGGCAAGAAAAGCAGGGGGGGATATCCTCCTGTTCCTGCATGCCGACTGCATTCTTCCTGAACATGCCTTTCAGATCATACGTGCTACCCTCAGCCGCAACAATACGGTTGCAGGGGCATTTGATCTATCCATCGACAGTCCATCACCGTGCTTCAGGGTAATAGAGAGGGGGGCAAACATCCGCTCACGGATCACCCGGACACCCTACGGTGATCAGGGTATATTTATGATAAAAGACACCTTTGAGGAACTCGGTGGTTATGCCGATATCCCCATAATGGAGGACATAGAGATAGCGCGCAGACTGAATAAAAAGGGAGGCCTGGCATTGATCAGGCAACGGATCAAGGCATCGCCAAGACGCTGGCAAAAAGAAGGTCTTTTTTATACGTCTGTCAGGGACTGGGCACTCGCGTTGGCTTATACGGTTTTTCATGTTTCACCGGAGAGGCTCATAAAGTACTACAGGAGAGATGTGCGGTAATGTTAATATTGCATACCGCCCTGAATCCTTGAACCGTTTTCGGCAACGAAAAGGGACAAACACCCGGCAGGAATACGGATGCAGAACGAAAACGGCCTTATAATCCTTGCCAAGGCTCCTGAGAAAGGTAACGTAAAAACACGCCTTAAGAAACACCTCCAGGATGATGAGAGACTCAGGTTGTACACATACCTCCTCGAAAAGACCATCTCAAAACTGAAAGACCTCAGCTCAATCGACTCGTTTATATGTTACTCACCGAAAAATGCGGCCCCTTACTTCAGGAGATTCGGTCCCGGGATCTTTCCCCAGGTCCGTGGTGGGATCGGGATAAGGATGTTCTCTGCAATTGAGCGTCTCTTCATGATGGGATACCAAAGGGTGGCCCTCGTTGGAGTTGATATACCGGAGCTGTCTGCAGATATTGTACTGAAGGGGTTTGATTTACTGCAGGACCACGACGTTGTCTTTGGACCCGCCCATGACGGCGGGTACTACCTTGTAGGGATGAACCGTCCTGCAAGGGAGATCTTTGAACAGATACAATGGTCAACAGATACGACCCTGAAAGAGAGCGTTAGACGCACCGCGTCTTTGGGACTTTCGATAGGGTACACTGACCTGCTGAGGGATATCGACAGGGTGGAGGACCTGGACCATTTCCGTGGATTCATCCCCTAACCCCTCACATAAACCTCCCTTTCCCCCGCCTTAAATCCCTGCTCCTGTTTACCTGTGAGACAGCAGATGCCCATGATCATCGAGGGAGTTTGAAACATAATGAAAAGAAATATGTATACGAAAAGCATCTTCATTTTTTATAATATACATGCTGGCCGCCATGAGTTTTTTACAACAGGCTCTTAAAGAGAGGGCTCTTGAAAATTCCATATAAGCCGGGGAGGAGATATGCAAAGAGATGTTGAAATTTACGAAGGTGGGCAACTCGTAAGGACAGAGAGGATGAGGTTAAAGCAGGTCAAGGAATTCAATGAAGTGACCGTCTATGAAAACGAAGACGGCAGGGCAGTCGTCTACTTCAGGAAGAAAGACAAGTACCTTCTTATTTCCAACGAAATGGCCTGACAGCGTTCCATCGTCAAATAGCCTGTAAAACCTATAATTCCGGAGGTGATATGCGATTCTCTAAAACACTCATTCCGACACTCAGGGAAACACCTGCAGAGGCAGAAGCTGCAAGCCATAAACTGCTGTTACGGGCAGGGTATATACGCCGTCTTGCATCAGGACTTTACATCTATCTCCCCCTCTTCCGGAGGGTAATGGATCGGATTAACAGGATCATAAGAGAAGAGATGGAGGCAATAGGCGCACAGGAGATGCTTATGCCTGTTCTTCATCCGGCAGAGGTATGGCAACAAACAGGCAGGTGGGAGACAATAGGGGAAGAGATGTTCAGGCTTAAAGACAGGACCGGCAGGGATATGTGTCTTGGGATGACACATGAGGAGATAATGACCTGGTTAGCGGCCCGGGAGATCCGCTCATACAGGAACCTGCCGCAGATCTGGTTTCAGATACAGACAAAACTGCGTGACGAAGCAAGGCCCAAAAGCGGTATTTTGAGGACCCGTGAATTCATCATGAAAGACTCATACAGCTTTGACAGGGACGAAGAGGCCCTTGACTACAGCTACAGGCTGCATGAAGAGGCATACCACAGGATTTTCAGCCGTTGCGGACTTGAATTTTATCAGGTGGAGTCAGATCCCGGAATGATGGGCGGCGCCACTGCGCATGAGTTCATGGCACCCTCTCCTGCAGGCGAAGACGATGTGGCAATCTGTGATTCCTGCGGCTACATGGCAAACGTGGAGCTTGCAAAGAGCCTCTCACCCGATATCGGTTCTGACGACTGGGAATACAAAGAGATTCATACACCTGACAGAAAAACCGTACGGGAGGTCTCTGAGTTTCTTGGAGTAAATCCATCCAGTTTTATCAAGAGCCTCCTCTATATCTCTGGTGATGGCCCTGTGCTTGTCCTGATCAGGGGCGACCAGGAGCTTCAGGAAAACAAACTACAGATGATTACCGGTCCTTTTCGGCAGGCCCTCAGGGAGGAGGTTATCGACATACTTGGTGTTGAACCGGGATTTATAGGTCCGATGAACCACGGGGTGAGGATCATAGCTGATGAAGCCCTGAAAGAGGGGGTCTACATAAGCGGTGCAAATAAAAAAGACTATCATGCCAAGGGATTGAGACCCGGAATCCATTTTGAGGCACAATGGCATGACCTTCATATTGTCCGGACCGGCGACAGATGTACGAACTGCAGCGCACCGCTGCGTGTTGAGAGGGTAATTGAGATAGGAAACATATTTAAACTCGGGACCAAGTATTCAAAACCCTTAAAGGCCTGTTACCTTGACGAAAACGGAAAGGAACTCCCCATTGTGATGGGCAGTTACGGTATCGGGCCCGCAAGGGTGGCGGCAGCAGCAGTAGAACAGAACTATGACGATGACGGCATTATCTGGCCCCGGAGTATCTCTCCTTTAGATGTCATAGTCCTTCCTCTTAATATGAATGACCCAAAAACCGGTGAAATATCCGAACAACTGTATACAGACCTCCGGAAACACGGCCTAAAAGTCCTCCTTGACGACCGGCCTGAAAGAGCCGGGGTTAAATTCAAGGACTCCGACCTCATCGGCCTCCCTACACAGGTCATTATAGGGGAAAGGGGGCTGAGGGAAGGTGTAATCGAGATAAAGGACAGAAGGACAAAGGAAAAATCCCTCGTCAGGGTTGAGGAGGCCTTACAGAAAATCATCAAGACAGTTAAGACTTAAGGTTACCATGGGCAAACCCCGACCTCCCGAGAAGGCATTACTCTTTATGGCAACCCTTTATAAAGACAACGAACTCTACGTCAGGGCCAGGGATCAACTGATTAAGGAATTCGGCGGTTGTTTTTTTGAGAGCACTCCACACCCCTGGAACCACACGGAGTATTACCGGGAAGAACTGGGTTGGCCCATAATCAGGAGATTTCTTGCCTTCAGGAGGATAATCAGTCCTGAACAGATAAGAGATATCAAGATTATGACAAACGGCCTGGAAGATAACCTCGCCGAGGCAGGAAAAAGGAAGGTCAATCTCGATCCCGGATATCTTACCCTCTCAAAAGTAGTCCTTGCGACTACGAAGAACTATGCCCACAGGATTTACCTTGGTAAAGGCATATATGCAGAAGTCACCCTCTTTTATAAACAGGGCACCTTCAGACCCCATGAGTTCACTTACAGGGATTTCCGTTCCGTCGGCTACGTCGAGATGTTTAATAAGCTAAGGGAACATCTCAAAGAGCGGCATCACTCTGAGAGGTCTCTTACTGCCTAAATAGAGTCTGTGTATAAACTCAACAATAGAGCCGTCATTCCCGCGGTCTGTTGGGCGGGAATCCAGTCTTTTCAATAACTTCTGGATACCCGACTACAGACTTCGAGTATGACAAAAATAAAAAAATGGTACTTTATACACAGACACTAATTAGAGTCTGTGTATAAAGTCGAACAGTAGTCGTTTTCTGTCATTCCGGCTTGTCCGGAATCGTTCTTTAAAAAGAATTCCCGACCTTAGGTCGGGGCTTCCGGCAAGGTGCATCGTACTTTATACACAATCTCTATTTAACAGCAGCAATAACGGGAAATAAATTTAATTTTGTGATATCATATATGCTGTACTCAGGATAACAAAAATGGCTCTTCTGAAAACCCTATGGAAGACGTCCCCCTACCCCCTTCTCTTCAAGAGAGGGGCACAAAGATATGACCCGCTGAAATACCTGAAGAGCCAAAAGAAATCAACCCCTTTTCCATAACCGTTTACAACAAAGGACTCACGGGAGGAACAGCATGAGGAGGTTCAGATATGTCTTGCTTTTAGTCTTGCTACCCATCATTGTTTCAAGTTGTGAAACTCTAAAGACCTCAAAACCCATCCTGCCGATTAAGGAATACGAACGTATGCTCGTGGGAAGGCTTGATGCCGACTACGTTGGGACAAACAATTGTCTCTCAGCCTGTCACTACCATGACAGGATAAAACGTGATTTCGAGGCAAGCACCATGGGAGCCCAACTCTCAAGCAAATCAGGAATGCCGATAGTGGATTGCGAATCATGCCACGGGCCGGGCAGCCTCGCTATTGAAGGGCTTACACCGGAAAAGGTCAAGGCCGATGCTGCAGAGGGCAAACAGACTGCGTGTAATTACAAAACCCTTATCGATATTAAAAGCCTGCCCCCCCAGGCAAAATCCCTTATCTGTCTGAAATGCCATACGGCAAATGCAACATTCAACCTACACAACTGGAATGGCAGTGAACATTCAATTAACGATGTAACCTGTACCGACTGTCATAACATTCATGCCGGCCCCGACCTCATAGTCAGGCCGAGGGATACGTTCAGGATATGTTTTAAATGCCATAAGAATATAGAGGCCCGGTTCAACCTCCCAAGCCACCACCCCATACAGGAAGAACGGGTATTCTGTACCGACTGCCATGATCCGCATGGATCAACTAACGAGAAACTGCTCAGGGAAGATACCGTAAAGGCCACATGCACACGATGTCATGCAGAAAAAGAGGGACCATTTATATACGAACATGCCGAGGACACCGAAGACTGCCGGACATGTCACACTCCTCATGGTTCGGTTAACAACAATCTCCTGAAGGTCCAGTTGCCGTTTCTCTGTCTGCAGTGTCATGTAGGACACGTCACCAACACCGCCGATTTAGGCAAGAGACAGTCTTACACCCGGTGCACGGACTGTCATTCACAGATCCACGGCACCGATATACCGGGCGCTACCGGCACCGGCAGGTTTACTCAATAGGATGATGACGAGGATGAAGATATCTATCCTGATAACGGTCCCCCTGATTTTTATAATGACCCTCCCCCTCTATGCCCGGGGTGATGAAATCGGGCTCGG
Source organism: bacterium BMS3Abin08 (assembly GCA_002897935.1). Taxonomy (NCBI): domain Bacteria; species bacterium BMS3Abin08. The sequence continues at coordinate 286 of BDTA01000085.1, read as the reverse complement.
GCAGGCATACTCCTTTCCTGAAATAAGGCCTGCAGTCAGTATATTTTCGGGTTACAGGTCAGTTGATTATAACGGCTCCGGGAGTGCCCAGGAGTATGAGTTTCTCCATGACTCCATTTCCGGAGGAGGTGAGTTGAGGGTCTTCCATTTCCCGCACAGACTACACCTGGACCTCGATATTAAAAACAGGAAGGATTACTTTGGTGATATCAGTTATGCATACAAGGACATTGTCCTACTAAGGGGCGTTACACGAACACTATTTCAAAACCTGAACAACGTCTAT